>JAEZIV010000424.1 GCA_023436515.1 Bacillota bacterium | reverse complement strand
CCCGAGACGGCAGAGAGTATTTGGGAACGGTGCAACAAAATGCTTCAGCAGGAGGATTTTACCGCAAAAAGCTTGATCAGACGCTCAAATGTAAAGGTTATATGCACAACCGACGATCCTGTTGATTCTCTTGAATATCACAGGGCTATTGCTGAGGATAAAACCTTTATCACAAGGGTACTTCCTACCTTTCGCCCTGACAAGGGTATTAATATTGAAAAGGATAGCTTTATTCCTTGGCTAAGGCAGCTGGAAAAGGCCTCCGGAATAGCTATTACCGACTTTGAGGAACTAAAAAAGGCCCTGTTGTCCAGATTGGAGTTTTTTCACGGTGTGGGCTGCAGGATATCCGATCACGGCCTTGAGCCTGTTGTATTTCGTCAAGGCACAGAGTCCCAGGCCTCAAGTATTTTGCTAAAAGCTATCTCCGGGCAGGTCTTGTCACAGGAAGAGGTGGAGCTATATAAGACCCGGCTCCTTATTTTCCTTGGAAGACAGTATTCACGACTAGGCTGGGTAATGCAGCTTCATATGGGTACAATAAGAAATAATAATTCGAGAATGTTCCAGATGCTTGGTCCTGACACCGGATTCGACTCCATAGGGGACTGGACTTATTCGTCGTCTCTGTCAGCACTGCTGGATACCCTGGATTGTACAAATGAACTGCCAAAAACAATTTTATACCACTTGAACCCAAGAGAAAATGAGGTGCTGGGTACAATGATAGGCTGCTTTCAGGATGGGAGCTTTCCAGGTAAAATTCAGTTGGGCTCAGCCTGGTGGTTTAATGATCAAAAGGATGGTATTGAGAAGCAGCTGACTGCCCTTGCCAGCCTGGGCCTGCTTAGCAGATTTGTGGGCATGCTGACAGATTCCAGAAGCTTCTTATCTTATACAAGGCACGAATACTTCAGAAGAATTCTATGCAATATACTTGGGGGTTGGATGGAGAAGGGTGAAATTCCCGGTGAGATGACCCTTGTAGGAAAAATTATTCAGGATATATGCTACAACAACGCAGTACATTATTTTGGTATTAATTAATATATTTGCCTGTTGTTTTGTACATATTTATATACCCAATAGCTTAAAATAAAAGCAATGCTCGCAGACAGAAGTCTATGCTTCCTGTTCGGTGGGCATTGTTTTTTATCATAATGCAATTTATTTAAAGTATACTGGCATAATAAACCTTGCATATTCGCACTTGATTTAATAATATGACGCGTTAAAACGTTAATTTATTTTTACATTAACGGGTGTTTTTAACAAATTTCACTGTCGATTTTTAGGGAATTTTGACTAATCTCTCGAACATGCCCGTTTGTAGCATTTGCCAGATTGTTTAGGAGTAATAATCGGTTGTACAAACAGAAATTTTGTAGTATAATGGCAAATTGTAATAAGTTTTATATTCAATTTTCGACATTATTCAACCGAGCATTTACTGATATGTAATGTATTGTCAAAATGAAGGTCTTCATACAGAAGAATTGCATATTTGATTGATAAAATATAAGAAAGTTGGATTAAAAATACAAGAACGCTGTGATTTCCCGGATCGCAGCCATGGAGGTCTTATGCTGAAGTACGTATTAAAAAGGTTACTTGTATCAATTTTGACATTATGGATTATGTTTACATTAACTTTCTTCCTTATGCACTTGACACCTGGTAACCCCTTTCTAGGAGACAGAAAAATTACGCCCGAAATACTAGCTAATTTGGAAGCAAAGTATGGTTTGGACAAGCCCCTTTTAGTTCAATATAAGATGTATGCAACAAATATTTTGAAAGGTGATCTGGGTGAATCAATAAAGCTTGCAGGTCAGAGTGTAAACGAAATAATTGTAAGGAAATTCCCTTATTCTCTGAAGTTGGGGTTGTTTTCCAGTGCTATAGCCATAGTTATTGGCACTATCCTAGGAACAATGAGCGCCCTGAAAAAGAATACCGGAGCCGACAGAGCAATTATGTTTATAGTCACAATTGGTATTGCTGTTCCAAGCTTTGTTGTCGCTACAGTTAGTATGGTTGTATTCGGGGTAAAACTGCAGCTTTTCCCTACGGTCAGTCTCTTGGATAGTCTTTCGAGTTTCATACTGCCGGGCTTTGCTCTATCCTTCTTCCCACTTAGCTTTATTACAAGGCTCATGCGCTCCTCTATGCTGGATGTTATTAATCAGGATTATATAAGAACCGCGCGGGCAAAAGGCTTATCGGAAAGGGTGGTTATTTTTAAGCACGGTTTGAGAAACGGTATTTTACCAGTTGTAACCTATGCAGGTCCCATGGTTGCCGGTATATTAACAGGTTCCTTTGTTATTGAGTCGATATTTTCAATACCCGGACTTGGAAGCTCCTTTGTTACAAGTATTACAGCGAAGGATTATCCCACAGTAATGGGAGTGACTTTATTTTTTGGAGCCCTGCTGATTTTTATGAACTTTATAGTTGATGTTATATACAGGTTTATTGATCCAAGAATTAATATCACAAAATAAGTAAGGTATAAAGCAGCAGGAATATTTCCTTGCTGGCTTTGGCGTCTAATAAACCTGATAGCAGGTTTGAATTACTAAATATGTCGTTGACAAAGGGTAGATAAGCCGCAGTTGACGGCGGAAGTGGAGACTAAACATGACAAATATGATTAATTCTGAAGTTCTGGATAGTAAGTTATTTTCACCTGCCTCAGACAGTGAAAAAGCAACAGCAGAAGTTATGCGTCCGTCAGTAGGCTATTGGAGAGATGCATGGAATAGGCTTAGATCCAATAAGGTTGCAATGGGCTCTCTTATAGTTATTATGCTTGTTATACTAGCTGCAATAATCGGGCCCATACTTTCACCTTATTCATATGATCAGATTATTAAGGGCAGTGAGAATCTTTCTCCAAATGCACAGCATATCTTCGGTACGGATAGTTTGGGAAGAGATTTGTTTACAAGAACCATGATCGGTGCCCGAATTTCTCTTGCTGTCGGTGTTGTTGCGGCGGTGATGATTTCTATAATAGGTATTTTATACGGTGCAATCTCTGGCTTCTTTGGAGGCTGGGTGGATATTATTATGATGAGAGTTGTTGATATTGTTTATTCAGTACCCACCATACTAATAGTAATTTTACTCCAGGTTGTACTAAAGACACCAATAGACAAGTTTTTAATGTCCGCCAACGCTCCTGACTTCCTTAAGGGCTTAGGGGTTGGGTTGATAAGCATATTTTTTGTTCTTGCCCTGTTATACTGGGTGGATATGGCCAGAATAGTACGTGGTCAAATACTGGCACTTAAGGAGCAGGAATTTGTTCTAGCTGCAAAGGTGCTTGGTGCAAGCAACCGAGACATTATTTTAAAACACCTTGTACCAAACTGCATAGGTCAGATTATTGTTGTTGCTACTTTAAAAATACCTGAAGCAATTTTCGTAGAATCCTTCCTGAGCTTCATTGGGTTAGGTGTTTCTATACCAATGGCATCACTTGGCTCACTGTCACAGATGGCTTTAAAGGGTATATATTCCTACCCCTATATGCTGGTTTTCCCTGCAGTTACCATTAGTGTTATCATATTGTCCATGAATCTCTTTGGGGATGGCCTTAGAGATGCCCTTGACCCAAGGATGAAAAAATAGTCTTTTTAACTATTTGTGTAACGCTTTAAGCGTAGATGGGAGATTTAGATGAGTAAAGAGTTACTTAAAATAAACGATTTAAAGGTTTCCTTCTTCACACCGGCGGGGGAGGTTAAGGCAGTTAATGGAGTCAGCTACACTCTCGAACCCGGAAAGGTTCTGGGGATAGTTGGGGAGTCCGGTTCCGGTAAAAGTGTATCCTCCTATTCCATTATGGGATTGATAGACAAACCCGGTAGGATAGTTGGTGGAAGCATTATCTTTGACGGAAAAGATGTTTCCACAATGACAAAAACACAGCGGCAGAATTTTGCTGGGAATGAAGTAGCAATGATTTTTCAGGACCCAATGACCTCTCTTAATCCCGTATTTACTATAGGAAATCAGATAGCAGAATCCCTGATTCACAAGTACGGTAAGCTCTCCAAGGAGGAGATTAAAAAACGTTCAATTGAACTCTTGTCACTGGTTGGAATAAACGAGCCGGAAAAGCGGTTATCTCAGTATCCTCATGAATTTTCAGGAGGTATGCGTCAAAGAGCAATGATTGCCATGGCACTTGCCGGCTCTCCAAAGCTTTTGATAGCTGATGAACCAACCACAGCACTCGATGTTACAATACAAGCTCAGATACTAGAGCTTCTGAAGGACATTCAGAAAAAAACGGGTATGGCTATCATTCTCATAACTCATGACCTTGGTATAGTTGTCGAT
>JAEZIV010000363.1 GCA_023436515.1 Bacillota bacterium | reverse complement strand
TGCGAGATGTGACGATGCTGAACTTCACTTTCTTCATAATCGTAAAACCATTCTTGCAACTGGCCGTATTTTCCGATTTTATGGGGGGGAAGTCTATGAAGCTTTTGCTCCAACTGATTTTTGAATTCTGTATCCCTTCCAAGTATTACACATGCGTCAATACAGTTTCTGAATAGATTTCTGATTATTTGCGTGTCAATGGCCGACCCCATTGAAGCTCCCGTAGGAGATCCATCAGCAGGATTTATAAACTTATTCTCAGGTGAGGTTGACGGACATGTAACAAGAAGGCCTGATTCGGGATCTTTAATAAGTAAGTCCATACAGAACTCGGCGGCTTCTTTCATAATCGGATATATTTCTTTCAGATACTCTTCGTTGGGCATGAATTTATAGTGCTCATATAACTGCTGGCATAACCATGCTCCCGCGGTTGGGAAAAAACCGAAGTGTGCCGAAGGGCTTGTAAAAGCTGTATTCATCCAAATATCCACCCCATGGTGAGCACACCAGCCTTTAAAGCCGAATACCTCTTTAGCTGTCCTTTTTCCGGCCTCATATAATTGCTGAACGAACAACAAAAGCGATTCATTGATTTCTGGTAAATTCGTATTTTCAACCGGCCAGTAGCACTCCTGAATGTTAATATTCAGGGTCCAACGACCCTCCCATCTTCCTTCCAGGTTGTCAAGCCAAATATTATGATTGTTAAATGCTAAGGTTCCTTCCCGTGCAGCAGCAAGAAGCAAATATCTTGCATATTGGAAGTACACAGCTGCAAAATGAGCGTCATCTTTACCTTTTTTCAAGTCCTCCAGCTTCTGTGTGGTATCCTTCTCAGGATGCTCATCGTGGCCGAGAAAGATTTTACATCTTCCGAAACGCGGTTGATAGTCTTTCAAATGCCTTTCTAGCAGCACGCTATATGAAAGGTCTCCTGATTTAAGATACTGCCTGCAAGCTTTATTCTCATCTCCGGAAATATCATCCCAATTAACAAAATTAGTTGCACCTGCAAGTACCAAAGTGACCGCATCTGCGTTACTTACTTGAATTCCTGTGTTTTGGCTCTTACTATGATTTACAGACACTATTGATTGAGAACCGCCTTCTGCAATCACTTTCAAACCAGCCTGCCATTTCATTTTACTTTTTATTAGAGGATCATAAGGAGTGTGATTATCTGTATACAGGCAGTCCTGGACCTGACCTCTCATATACAGAACTCCATCTTCTTTCACTAAGCTTGAAGCGCCTATATGCAGACTATCCATCCATGCAGTAAAATTTATTTTTCCCGGTTTATCTGCAGTAAGCCTCATTACTACGGTCTGATCAGGATAGCTTGCAAAGATTTCTCTTTTGTAGGTTACCTCATCACTTGTGTAGCTAATGGTTACAACTGCCCTGTCCATATCAAGTTCCCGCCTGTACTCCGAATACTGGCATTGATCCTCAAATCTGATATTCAAAACACCCATGGCCTGGTAGGACTGTGTATACATTGGACGACTGCCCAACTTCATTGTTTCTTTATCTGCTTTTGTATACTCCTTAGCTAAAATTAACTCGCGGACTTTCTGCAGAATTTCGGGACCTTGATTATTGTTCGGATTATAAGGACTTCCCGTCCATAAGGTCTCATCATTGAAAGTTATTATTTCTTGTGCAGGAGTTCCATGTACCATGGCAGCAAAACGTCCAGTCCCGATCGGTATCCCCTCCCAGAACTTATCAGGAGGAGTCTTATACCACCATAGGGCACGTGGATATTCTATATTAGTAACCTCGTAGCTTCTATTGCAGACCGTCAATTTTTCTTCAATAAAAGGATTTTTATTATTCATTTCCATATTCCTCTCTCCCAAATTCCTCATACTAATAATTTTATACAACTCTCATTATACCTGCCATCCTTAGAAAAGTGTATTAATTTAGCATGGCTGATCAGCCTTTAATACCGGTGGTAGCAATACCTTCTACAAAATGTTTTTGTGCAAAAAAGAATAGCAGAACACAAGGAACGATTGTAAGAACTGACATTGCCATAATTTGATTCCAGGGTAAATCACCGGATTGATTATCCAATGACATTCGTAAGCCTAAAGTCACCGTATACTTACTTACACTGTTGATGTATATCAACGAATTAAAAAAGTCATTCCATGTCCACATGAATTGAAACAGGAAAACGGACATAATGGCAGGCTTGCAGAGAGGTGCCAATATTTTCACCAGAATTGTAAGGGAATTACAGCCATCAATATATGCTGATTCATCAAGCTCCCTGGGTATACCCCTGAAAAACTGTATCATCATAAATATAAAGAAAGAATTACAGGCTAATAGAGCCGGTACTGTGAAAGGGAGATAACTATCAATCCAGTTGAGATTTTTGAAAATCATGTATCTCGGTATTATTATAACGGAATTTGGAAGCATGAGTGTTGCTATTACGAGACTGAACAACAGCTTTTTAAAATGAAATTTTAACCGTGCAAATGCATAGCTTACACTTATACTGGACAATACTGTAAAAAGTGATGTCGGTATTACTAGTATTGCCGAGTTTAAAAAGAAATTCCCATAGGTATATTGGCCACTGCCTTTCCATCCCTCAATAAACGGCTTTAATGATATCTCTGAGGGCAATAGATTCAATGACCCGAAAATATCTTTATTACTTTTGAATGAAGCAAAACACAACCATATAAAGGGATATATTATTATAATACCTACTATGATAAGCAGAACATAATTTATTGCGTTTTTTATAATTGGCTTCGTCATAGTTTACCCCCGTCTTCATAATACACCCATTTGTCAGATGTTTTGAATATGATAACCGTTAGTACGAATATTATCACAAAAAGCACCCATGATAGTGCACTTGCATAGCCCATCTTAAAATGACTGAATCCCTCAGTATATAGCTTCATACCATATAAATATGTGGACTTCAGGGGTCCACCGTTCGTAACAACAAAAGCCGACGTAAACTCCTGAAAAGCGCTTATCATCTGCATTACAAGATTAAAGAACAAAATAGGCGTCAACATGGGCAGTGTAATAGAAAAAAACATTCTTGGCTTTGAAGCACCGTCAACCACTCCTGCCTCATAGAACTCATTAGGAATCTGTTTTAAGCCTGCAAGGAAAAGAACCATCGAAGACCCAAACTGCCATATAACCAACAGCCCTAATGTATATATTGCAATGTTCGGACTGCCAAGCCAGTCTATGGATGGTATATGTAAATATGCAATAAACTTGTTTACGATGCCATCCTTCGCGAACATAATTTTCCACAGGATTGCCACAGCAACACTCCCACCCATTATTGACGGAATATAATAAACAGTTCTAAAAAAGTTTACAGCCCTTATTTTCATATTGAGCAATACTGCTATAAAAAGTGCAAAAACCAATTTTGACGGCACAGCAAACAAAACATATTTTATAGTCGCCTTCAAAGAAATAATAAAATCAGGATCCTTTGTAAACATATCCACATAATTTTTTATACCAATGAATTTGGGAACATTCATTAAATTCAGATTTGTAAAAGAGTACATCAGTGAAGCAATTAAAGGATATAATTGAAAGACAGCAAAGCCTATAATCCAGGGACTTAAATATAAAAATGCCCTTATGTCGTCCTTCAAGCTTATACCTTTTTTAGTGCTCTTTTTTATCTTTGATATCTCCATATAAGATCAACCAACTTTCTAAGTGTTAATAAATAATCGAATGTTGCCAATCAGGCAACATTCGATAAATGATGTATTTCAGCTGATTACTTCTGGTTTTCTTTCATATCGCTTAATATATCTGTAAATTGCTTGATTATCTCCTCAGCGGCCTCTTCAGGCGTTACTTTACCAAACATGATTTTTTCCATTACGCTCACACCTGCATCATTCAACTGTTGGTTTGTTGACAAATTATTGTCTGCAAGTCCTGCTTTCGGAAGAGCCTGATTTACTACCTTCACAGATAAAGAGTCTATTAATCCTGCTTCGTCAAGTGCTTTTCTTGCTGTTTCTGTAGGAGGAACGGATCTTGTATCCTTAAGTGCAAGCTGAGATTCCTTGTCATTCAGGAAGTAATTTATGAATTTAGCACACTCCTGCTTTTCTGCAGAGCTATTATTTATGCATAAAAACGACTGAGGTCTGACTATAATTGATGAATTCTTTGCATTTTTAGCTACCGGTATGTTTACGGCATCTGCTGCCTCTCCTCCCAGTCCCGGCCTAAATAAAGCGATATTTGACCCGTAATTCACAGTACCTGCAAACTGATTGGCGATCCATTTTGGATTTTTGTCAATTCCCTTATTGTAAACAGTAGATTCGTTGGCAGGCTGACAAATATTTTCTTCAAACAACCTACTTATAAACTTATAGGTTTCCATAGCAGATTGCTTGTCAAATCCTAATGTATAATCATCATTTACCAATTTATTTCCGGTGAGCTGCCTTACATAATTTGAGAAAATATTTTCATGAAGGGATTGCGAATCAATATTAAGGAAATATAAATTGCTGTCCATCTGATGCAATTTTTTTCCTTCAGAGATGAATGCATCCCAATCCCAATCAGGAGTGATATTAATCCCGGCTTTCTTTACCAAGTCTGAATTATACATGAATGTTACTGCATTGATTCCCAGAGGTAGGCCAAGGAGCTTATTATCATACATGCTGAATCTGTTGATGAAGTCCTGATCTAAGCTTTTGGTATCAATAATGTCTTTATACTCCAGCATGTCAGAAAAAACATCTCCTTTTGTCGCATAACCAGGCAGCCAGGTTACATCTACTTGTATAAGATCCGGAGCAGAACCACTTGCTACTTGCGTTGCCAGCTTGTCACGGTATCCGCCCATATCACCAGTATATTCGGCTGAAATATTTACATTAGGGTTTTTATCCATATAAATTTTAAGTGAATCAAGGGTTGCCTTATGGCGAGCATCCCCTCCCCACCATGAAAACCTTAAATTAACCTTTTTTGAATCAGTACTTGTATTACCGGTGTCCGTTGCGGTGGACGTTGAAGTACCCGTCGTACCGACATCTGTCTTTTGATTTGAAGAACAGGCAGAAAACAAACCACTTACAAGTAGAAGGCAGCAAAAACAACAAATGACCCTTACAATTTTTCTCATAAAATCCTCCTGTTAATTTGTTAGTATGAAACCTGAGGTACCTCGTTTTTTAGTATAGTACTAAACAATAATGATTAAAATATATGTGATTTTACATATGTTATCATATATTCACCACTCCTCAAAAGAAACCTCAAAATTTAACTTTTTGTATCAACATTTTACTTGATTACAATGTTTTTACCAGGCTACATCTATCTATTCTAGGGGCTTGCAGGTGTTTAATTTAAGCAATTTATTATGTTTGCTCCTTACTTATTCAATTGATTATTTGTATGGAATATCTTATAATAATGAATAAAATCTAGCTTTATGTTTACCAAGAATGTAAAAGGGGATTGTTATGTATAAGCTAATAATTGCCGATGATGAGGCAAAAATCAGGGATGGGCTTGTTAACTATATACCATGGGATACTTTCGGGTTCGAAGTTGTTGCTGAGGGTGAAAACGGTAGACAAGTTCTCGATTACATTTTTCACCATCCGGTAGATGTTGTTTTATGTGATATTAAAATGCCTATAATGTCCGGCATAGAGCTTGCTAGCATGCTCTATGAACAAAGACATAAAACAAAGGTGGTATTTTTAAGTGCTTATAAGGATTTTGAATATGCACAAAAAGCTATAGCATACGGAGTCCGAAGTTACATCATCAAGCCTACAAAATTTAATGAACT
>JAEZIV010000353.1 GCA_023436515.1 Bacillota bacterium | reverse complement strand
GGAGACTCCGCAGACCACAGCTTTGGGCTTTCAATTATTACAGATGTGAAAGCAGTGTATTTGGGCTCAAGATAAATACCGCACTTGGCATAGGGAGAGCTTTGAAAGGAAGTCACCAGTTCTTTTTCAGAGTTATAAAGGCTTAACCTCACATAGCATTCTCCATAATCCCTTACCTTATTGTTGGGTAGTAGCATTACCTTCAGTTCAGCTGATGAAAAATCATTATTCTTAAATAAAGTTTCTATCTTGTAATCATGGAGCCTTTGCTGGGACTTGGCATAGATTCGTACATCCCTGTTTATACCTGATAAATGCCAGTAATCCTGATCCTCCAGGTAGGAGCCGTCGCAATATTGAAGCACCTTTAAAGCAAGCTCATTTTTTCCCTTATGAGCGGCATGAGTAATGTCGAAGGAAGCATCCAGCTTACTGTCCTTGGAAAAGCCTATTTCAATTCCATTAACCCATAAGTAAAAGCAGGACTCGACCCCGCCAAACTCAATAAATATGTCTTTTCCGTCAAAATAATCCGGTATTTCGAAGGCAGTCCGGTAACAACCGGTAAGGTTTTTATCCGGCACCAGTGGTGCATTGAGTTCCACTTGTCCCTTTGCTATTTCTATTTCATAATGGGACTCTGCACCTTCTCTTTTAAAGGGGTAAATCATATTGGTATAAACGGGCTTGCCATATCCGTACAGCTCCCAGTTTGACGGAACAGGTATATCTGCCCAATCTGAAGTATCAAAATCTACAGCGTAAAAGCCCTCAGGAGCCTCTTCTGGCCTTTCAGCCAGTTTAAATTTCCAGATCCCGTTCAAGCTTTTGACATATTTTGAAGCTGTACGGTCACCGTTTAAGGCCTGTTCAACGGATTCATATACCCCATAGGGTGAATGCATCGGGTATCTGTTTATTTGAGTTATATACTGGTTCTCCCATTCTCTAATCATAACATGCTCCTTTTATCATATTTGGTAGTGTTTCGATAAATATTTCATTTGCTCATATTGAAATTATATGATAATTTATAGTCAAACGAAATATTTTTATTGGTCTATAATTTATCCGTTTTGGGATGATTAAGCAATATGTTCACGGTAGAAAGGATTGAGAAATGGAAGTTAAAAAGGATGTTGTATATCGATGTATTGGAACAGACCTGACAAACGGCATTCTGGCCTGCGGTTTTATGCCGAAAACAGCAGCGGAACAGTCCCAGTACAATTTTACCATTGATTATTACAGCGGCTTCCTGCTATTATCAGGCAGCGGACGGTATTACACCTCTGATAAGGAAGTAATTCCTATAAAGGCGGGGGATTTTGTACAGCGCATTCCCGGAGTATGTCACTCTACGGAGATTACAACCGATGGCAATTGGGCTGAATTCTTTATAAGCTTTGGCCGGGGCACCTTCAATTATCTTAGTGGACTTAACCTTTTACCAACCTCTCCGGTAACTCATACACATATTGACGATAATACTGTACACCAATTCACCCGATTTATGCATCAACTAAAAACAGCGGGGGATAATGAGCTGCCTTTTTTAGCTCTGAAGGCTCAAGAAATGGTGCTAGCTATTGTTAATCGTCCTTCAAAAGGTGCTCGAACTCCATCTACAAGGGATGCAATAGAGGAGGCCTGTCGGATTCTATCGAGTGACATTCACAAGTCTATTTCCCTTGAAGAGGTTGCAGCCACACTACATATGAGTTATGAAAACTTTCGAAAGCATTTCCGAAGGAATATTGGGGTATCACCGTTACAATACAGGCTTGAGCAAAAAATGAAGCAGGCAAAGCTAATGCTATTATCAGGTGCTTCTATTAAGGAGACAGCCCAGCTTACAGGCTACGGTGACGCTTACTCCTTTACCAAGCAGTTTACAAATTCTGTAGGCATCACCCCGGGACGCTACAAGCAGATGCTATAAAATCAATATGTTGGCAGCAAATTATTAAAGCATCAAATAATTCATTAATTATTTATATATTAAGCTTTTTTGCAAATTGACATATTTATGTTTCCAATGTTATTCTACGGTTAAGTGAGTTTAAAATTGAAAATTAAAATAAAGGAGTGAAGTATTTTGAAGAAACAAGGATTTAATCCGTACCTTCCTTCCTGGGAGTATATTCCAGATGCTGAGCCATATGTATTTAATGATAGGGTTTATATTTATGGTTCGCATGACCGCTTTAACGGATATGTTTACTGTATGAATGATTATGTTTGCTGGTCTGCACCGGTTGATAATCTTGCTGACTGGAGATATGAGGGAGTAATATATAAAAAGACCGATGACCCACTAAATCCAGAAGCAAGCATGTGCCTATATGCACCGGATGTTACTGTTGGCCCTGATGGCAGGTATTATTTATATTATGTACTTGACAAGGTATCAATAGTATCTGTAGCTGTTTGTGACACTCCTGCCGGAAAATACGAATTTTATGGCTATGTGCATTATTCAGATGGTACTCGACTTGGCGAAAGAGCCGGTGATGAGCCACAGTTTGACCCGGGAGTGCTAACCGAGGGAGATACGACTTATCTCTATACAGGTTTTTGTCCTGTAGGTGATAAATCAAGAAGTGGAGCAATGGTAACAGTATTGGGACCGGATATGCTCACCATAATTGAGGACCCTGTAATTGTTGCTCCAAGTGAACCCTACAGCAAGGGCAGCGGTTATGAGGGACATGAGTTTTTTGAAGCACCGTCCATCAGGAAGCATGGGGACACCTATTATTTTGTTTATTCCTCAGTTGTATATCACGCGCTCTGCTATGCTACAAGCAAAAATCCTACAAAGGGCTTTGAGTATAAGGGTGTTATAGTGAGCAACAGCGACCTTCACATTGATACATATAAGCCTGCCAATAAGCCAATGTTCTATGGCGCTAATAACCATGGAAGTATTGTGGATATTAAAGGGCAGTGGTACATTTTCTATCATAGACACACCAATGGTACCAACTTCAGTAGACAGGCCTGCTGCGAGCCTATTGAAATCCTTGAGGACGGAACAATTCCTCAGGTTGAAATGACCTCCTGCGGCACTAATGGCGGACCTCTCGAAGGACGCGGTGAATATGCGACATATATAGCTTGTAATCTTTTCTGTAAGGAAGAGTCCTTATATACCGACTGGACAGCCTCATGGATGAATAACCAGTTCCCAAAGCTAACTCAGGATGGAAGAGATGGGGATGAGGAAATCGGATATATAGCCAATATGAAGGCTTCAGCTACAGCAGGCTTTAAGTATTTTGACTGCAAGGGCATTAAAAGGGTAAAAATCAAGACACGCGGATATGCAAGAGGTGACTTCGAAGTAAGAACCGCATGGGACGGTCCTGTTCTTGGAAGGATTACTGTGGGCGCCTTTACAAATGTATGGACAGAATATTCTGCTGACATAGCAATTCCTGATGGAATACAGTCATTGTATTTCACATATGTTGGACAGGGAAGTGTGCAATTCGGTTCCTTCACGCTTGAATAAGCTATCAATATGAAAAAGGGGTAAGCAGACCAGGTAATGTGTTACCGAGGGACAGCTTACCCCTTTAAATAATTTCTTGGATTACTAAATGTATGTATATGGGTTGAGCTTTATGTACGAAGGCATAGAAATCAACTACATATAATAAAAATCAACTATAATTTTTTTACATATTCCTTTATCTTTTCAAAGCTTTCCTCGCTTATTACATGCTCTATCCGGCAGGCATCCTCCGCAGCAACTTCTCTTGAAACCCCAAGGGCATTTACAAGATAATCAGTTATTAGCTGATGACGTTCATAAACCTCATTTGCTTTAATAATGCCTTTGTCTGTTAATCGTATCTGTCCGTCAGAGTCCATAATAATATAGTCTGACCTTTTCAGTATACTCATAGCTCTGCTGATGCTTGCTTTTGTGTAGCCCAGCTCTCTGGCAATATCTATGGAACGAACAGAACCATTTTTTTTGTTTAGAAGTAAAATGGTTTCCAAATAATCTTCTCCGGATGCATGAATCATTGTAGCCTCCTATGGAATATTCTATCAATTAATTATAGTATATGCGGGTAGTTTAAGCAACACTTGAACTAACCTTCCATTAAATGTGAAAAACTATAAGGGTTTTAACATTAATTTTCTTATAATGGTAAATAATATGTTGACTTATTGAGTTAGCTATAGTAAACTTGTAATAGGTTAGCTAAAGCTAACCATTTTTATGTTGTTGAGTTGTCGTATGCTAACCTATGCCTTGTACCTTATAGATGCAGGGACCACGGTTAGCTTAAGAACTGGATATATAAAGGAGCTATCAGCGTGAAAAACATTCTGTTGGGACATCGCTTTTCACGTTACTATTTGATTACGCGCAATGGGCGTAGATTGGAGATAATATGCCGCTGACATTTGCAAAAGCAGGTGAAGAGAAGTTTATTAAAAAGATTACAGGTAAGGATGATACCAAAAGGTTCCTTGAAAGCCTAGGTTTTGTTGTGGGTGGGAGTGTGACTGTGGTTTCAGAATTGGGTGGTAACATGATAATCAACGTAATGAATTCTAGAATTGCCCTTGATAAATCCATGGCAAGCAGAATTGTTATATAGGGTGAGGAGGAAGCTATATGAAAACACTTAAAGCAACTGCTCCTGGTGAAGCTGTAACTGTTATAAAGCTCGAGGGTGAGGGTGCCACCAAAAGAAGAATTATGGATATGGGTATTACAAAGGGTGCTGCCATTGTCGTAAGAAAGGTAGCTCCCTTCGGAGATCCCATTGAGGTTACTGTCAGAGGCTACGAGCTTTCACTAAGAAAAGCCGATGCCGAAAAGATTATTGTTGAGTAGATGGAATAAATTTATTAAGCATATAAATTTATTCAAATTTTTAAGTATAAGTTAGCCTTTGCTAACCATAAAAGAATGTGAAATAGGAGGCAATCAATGTCAATTAAAATAGCTCTGGCAGGAAATCCAAACTGCGGAAAAACCACGATGTTTAATGAGTTAACGGGCAGTTCTCAATATGTTGGTAATTGGCCGGGTGTTACAGTTGAAAAGAAGGAAGGTAAGCTAAAGGGGCGCAAGGACGTTATTATTATGGACCTTCCGGGAATCTATTCGCTGTCTCCCTATACGTTGGAAGAGGTTATAACCAGAAATTATCTTCTTGAAGATAAGCCGGAGGTTATTGTAAATATAGTTGATGCTTCAAATTTAGAAAGAAATCTGTATCTTACAACACAATTACTGGAACTTGGAATACCTACAATAATTGCACTGAATATGATGGATGTTGTTGAAAAAAGCGGAGATAAGATTAACACAGCCCAGCTTTCTAAGGAGTTAGGCTGCATGGTAGTCGAAACCTCCGCAGTTAAGGGTGCCGGTCTGAAGGAGCTTATAACCAAGGCAATTGACCTTTCAAAGGCCTCCACTAAAGCAATTGCTCAACATAGGTTTGAGGATGGAGTTGAAGCTGTAATAAATAATATCTCGGATATGCTGGAAGGAGTCGCTTCTGTACAGGCCGAAACCCGCTGGTATGCTATAAAGCTTTTTGAAAGAGATGAAAAGATACAGGAAAAGCTTAAGCTGGAGTCCGGCATGGCCGCTGATATTGAAAAAATCATTAAGGCATGTGAAGAGGAAGCTGATGACGACTCGGAAAGTATTATTACCAATGAGAGATACAACTACCTGGGAAGAATTATTTCAAAATGCTATAAAAAAAGCAGCAAGGGTATGAGCAGCTCTGATAAAATCGACAGAGTTGTAACAAACAGGTGGCTGGCACTCCCCATATTTTTCGGAATTTTATGGGTTATTTATTACATATCCATTACTACTGTCGGAGATATGACCATTGGATGGGTTGAGAGCTTTTTCGGCTGGATTCAGGGTGGAGTGGAGTCGGGTCTCACCAGCCTTGGTGCTTCAGCATGGGTTTTAGACCTTATTGTAAATGGAATAGTTGGCAGTATCTCAGCAATATTCATCTATGTACCTCAGCTGATGATATTGTTCCTGTTTCTGTCCTTGCTTGAGGACAGCGGTTATATGGCCAGAGTTGCATTTATTATGGATAGAATCTTCAGAAAATTCGGTCTATCCGGTAAATCCTTTATACCCATGTTAATTGGTACAGGCTGTTCAATTCCGGGAATAATGGCCAGCAGAACCATCGAAAATGAAAAGGACCGAAAAATGACCATTATGCTTACTCCCTTTATACCCTGTGGGGCAAAGCTTCCGGTTTTCGCAATGTTTATAGCAATGATGTTTCCTAAGGAAACCTGGGTAGGTCCTTCGATGTACCTTATATCGATTTCAATGGTTATTCTATCGGGGATTATTCTTAAAAAGACCCGCAGATTCTCCGGAGATCCTGCACCCTTTGTAATGGAGTTACCAAATTATAAGCTTCCAAGGCTCAAGGGTGTAACAATTCACATGTGGGAAAAAGCAAAATCCTTCGTTAAGAAGGCAGGTACGGTAATATTCGTTGCATGTACGGCATTGTGGATTTTGCAAAATTTCAGCTTTTCATTGCAGTACGTTGGAGCTGATAGGATAGATGAAAGCATGCTGGCTACTATCGGTCACGCATTAAGGTGGATTTTCATACCTCTGGGCTTTGGAGACAGCTGGGCTCCTGTTGTAGCATCACTGACAGGCCTTGTGGCAAAAGAGGTGGTTGTAGCAACCTTCGCATCTGTAGGGTCTGTGGTGCCTATAACCTTTACACAGGTTACAGCCTTTGCCTTTATGATGTTTACATTGTTTGCTGCTCCTTGCTTTGCGGCAATAGGCTCTATGAAAAAGGAATTTGGCTCCTGGAGGTCAACACTTTTTGCTGTAGGCTATCAAACAGGTATTGCCTATGTTAGTGCCTTCCTCGTTAATAGCATAGGAGGCATCATATTTAGAGGGACATCAGCAGTTGAACCCAAAGTCCTTGAAATATCCCTTATGGAATCGGCAGCAGAGAATTCCGTTATAAATGGAGATATTGTTTTAATAATCTTTGGAGTAATGCTTGCTGCAGCTCTTGCCATCGGTATTATAAATAAGGTTCGCGGCAGGAATAAGTACGTTGAGCCTTCTCGCTAAGCGGTTGCCATTTTATAGAAATAGGAGGATGCGCCATGATTGACTATATTTTGATTGGGATAGTATGCCTGGTACTCTTCTTTGCAATAAAGAAAATTGTGAAGAATAAGAAAAGCGGGGGCTGCGGCGGTTGCTCGGGCTGCAATAAGGCTGATTGCTGCAGTTCGGGTAAGGCTGACCTTTGATCCATACTTTTTATGATAACAAAACAGTATCCGACCATAACTGCCGGATACTGTTTCATTCTAATTTACACAATTACTTCAGGGGCTTTGTAAACATTTGAGTCCAATATTTTACACCTGTTTTTGATGTTGCAAAACCAACACCTATATTTGAGTAAGTACTGCTCAATATATTTGCTCTGTGCCCCGGGGAATTCATCCAGCTTTGCATTACCTCTGCCGGGGTTTTTTGACCATAAGCAATGTTTTCACCTGCGGTAGAAAACTTAATACCAAAGGCTTCCATCATATTAAAGGGTGAACCATAGGTTGGTGAAGTGTGAGAGAAATAGTTTTTTGAGATCATATTCTGACATTTCAGCCGTGCAACCTTTGAAATTTTGGTGTCAAGCTTCAGTGTTTGAAGACCTCTTTTGGATCTTTCTGCATTTACAAGTCGTGCAACCTCTTTTTCATAGTCATTAACTGACGTTCCATTTTGGGTTGGAATACTCAGCTTCTGACCAGGTTTGATTGAATTGGCATTCTTAATCTGAGGATTGTTTTCAATTATTTTTCCGGTAGTTGTATTGTGTTTTTCAGCTATTTTATTCAAGGTATCTCCGGGTTTTACAGTATAGGTTGTACTGGCAAATACCCCTACAGTCAATAAGCTGAATACAACTATTACAGCTATAATTAGTCTCTTCAAATTTTATCACCTCAAAAGTATTATTTCAGTGATTTAGCATATTATAACAGGCAATTTGTTATCAATTAAGAATATTTATACTATAATGGTATATAAAGAGTGATTTTGTGCTATAAGTTTAACATAGAATTAACAATCAACACATTGACGCATTTTATTTTACATATTACAATGTGTATGTTATACATGTTTCAGTATACGGAGGAAAAATGGATTTAATTTACACAGTAATTGATTTCTTTATTCATCTAGATAGGTACTTGACAGATATTATCCAGAGCATCGGCAGTTTAACTTATGTACTCATTTTTATAATTGTTTTTTGTGAAACAGGTCTATTTGTGACACCGTTCCTACCAGGAGATTCGCTGATTTTTGTTATTGGATCCCTTTCCGCTATTGGCGCTCTTAATCTATGGATATCAACTATAGTTCTTATGACAGCAGCTATTATTGGTGATACAGTAAATTATCATATTGGAAAATATCTTGGCCCTAAAATATTTAAAAAGCAAAATGTTAGATTTCTTAATCGAAAGCATTTGGATAAAGCACATAAGTTTTATGAGAAGCATGGTGGTAAAACTGTTATCATTGCAAGATACATACCGATAATCAGAACCTTTGCACCTTTTGTAGCGGGAATGGGGAGTATGTCCTATGGAAGATTTATTTTATACAACATTGTCGGCGGAGTATCCTGGGTTAGTATATGTATTTTTTCAGGTTATTTCTTCGGAAATATTCCTGTTGTAAGTGAGAATTTTACCCTTGTCATTCTTGCAATTGTAGCTATTTCAGCTTTACCAATACTTATATCCTGGATCAGCAGTAGAAAAGGTAAATCAAAAGTTAATTGATATTCAATTAGAGGGAGTAATGGTCTGTACCCGATACAGAGGATTAATCGTCATTACGGCACTTTTTGCCCGGTAAATCCATAATTCGTGAGACTCTGAAGCAAAGCATTTATGTTTTGTTTTCAGAGTCTTTTTATATATAAATTTATAAAAAAATAACTCGGAGGAAAGTATGTCAACAAAAAAAGCATTATTATGGGTTTCGTTTTGGATTGGGCTGGCATTAGCATTTAATGTGGGAGTTTACGTTTTTATGGGGCAGGAAAAGGCACTCGAATTTCTTGGAGGCTTTGTTATTGAAAAAAGCTTGAGTGTAGATAACCTCTTTCTGTTTATTATGGTATTCAGCAGCTTTGGAATAAAGCAGGAATATCAGAGAAGAGTACTGAATTATGGTATAGCAGGAGCTTTAATTCTCAGGCTGATTTTTGTTCTACTTGGAGTCACAATAGTTAATAAGTTCCATTGGATGCTATATATCTTCGGAGCAATTCTTATCATCAGCGGAATTAAAATGTTGTTTGAAAAGGAAGACAAAGAACTCAAGGATAGTAAGATTATTAAGTTATTGGGGAAGATAATTCCCGTATCAGAAAGTCTTGATGGGGATAAGTTTTTTATTCGGAAAAACAAAATTTTGTATGCCACACCATTATTTGCGGTACTTATATTAATAGAATTCACAGACATAATTTTTGCTGTTGATTCAATACCTGCTATTTTCTCCATAACTACAGATCCATTTATAGTTTATACATCAAATATTTTTGCTATTTTAGGTCTCAGAAGTATGTATTTTGTACTGGGTAACCTACATGAAAAGTTTAAATATGTGAAGTATGGAGTCGCTCTTATACTAACCTTCACAGGTGTTAAGCTTTCACTGTTATTTTTTGATATTAAGGTACCGATTGAGCTTTCACTTACTGTAATTATCTCTATATTGGTTTTGAGTATTGTTACCTCAATGGCACTCAATAAACATAGTAGAAAATAATACTAGACGACACCAGATATATAATGTGCCATGCATGGTGGCAGTTATTTTGCATAACTGTCTACAAAAAGTGAGCAACTATAATATATCAGGTGTCTCTTTTGTTTTAAATACATCATACTGATGGTAGCTTTATGTGGATGTGTATATCAATATTTTTTGCATTACTTGATATAATTTGCATATTAGTATATCATTAAAGCAGAAGCAGCAATATAAATGTCTTTTAGCTATTTCGATTTAGGCATTTCACAATATTAAAAAGCTGTAAAGCCCTTTATTTTATAACCATAAGAGTTATGGTAATGTTCACTTTATAAATTGAATTAAGATGAGTATTTGTAGCAATAATTTATAGGTAAACATAAAATATTTAGAGGTGATTTTGACATGCCAAATATTCCACATTCTCATAGATACGGTGGGGAGACTTCTTATAATAACGGTCACATCCATGATTATATGGGCCAAACCAGTATAAATCCTGACACCTATGGTCATGTCCATTATTTTGAAGGTGTCACCACCTTTGACGATGGACATATGCATTACTATTCCGATTCCACGAGTCCGGCAATATATATTGACGGAGGACATTATCACAACTATTCAGGAAAAACACTCCCAGCAGAACAGCATATTCATCAGTATTCCGGGCGTACCTCTATATTCAAAGAGTAATACCACGCAATTTTTCTTTATCCAGAGCCAGTAACTTGGAGCTGGATTTTTTTGTAACCCTCAATCACTTAGGTATTAGGTATTAAAAGTCCAACATAGGTTGCGATTTATGTAAACTTTTCATACTATGGTATTGGTAGTATTTTATACTGGAGTGATTAAATATGAGAAGGCGCAAGGGAAAGAAAAAGCATTCAAATAAAGCTTCCCAAAAGGAAATCACAAATATAAACTCAAAAGCTAACTCGAAAGCTAACTCAAAACCTAACTCGAACACTAACTCTAAAGCTAACTCGAAAACTAACTCAAAAGCTAACTCGAAAA
>JAEZIV010000351.1 GCA_023436515.1 Bacillota bacterium | reverse complement strand
GGAATAGGATGCTCCTTCGATGAAAGCCCAGAGCCTTTAGTGTTCCGATTTGAGTCCTTTGATTATTAACCATTCTGGTCATGGTGGTTAGAATGGTCAGAAGTGCTATTGCCAAAAAAACAATAGGAAAAACCGAGCCCATTGCTTTATGCTGCTGTATTTCGTTGTATAGCATTGAGTAGCTCTGGTTATTGCTTCTGTCTATATAGACGCTGTAATGTCGGTTCAGAGCAGTGGATATATCATTCTCCAAAGCTGTGTCGGGGGTGCGGTCTGTAGTCAACAGCAGCTCGGGATAGAGGATTTCCATTCCTTTTGGAAGGGCTACGGGAGACAGATAAGCAAAGCCGTAATTAGCGTGATTTGGAATAATATCATTTCCTCCCGGGGCAAACACATGTTCCGGACTGAGAACAGTGCCAAGAATCTTTTTTTCAAGCTCAACCCCAAAGACTGAGATATTTATGTTGTCGCCTGCTTTAAGCTTTCTGGCCCTGGCGAACATGTCATCCAGCCATATTCCGTCTTTATGAAGGGAAAAACTCTCTCCTGTGACTAAATGAAGCTTGGATATATTGTTTTCCTCTAAGAAATAAAGCTTTATGTCGGGTTTGCTGTCAAATTCGGCAACGGCGTCAATAGAGAGTCTTCTTTGAACCTGCGTCACGCCTTTGACTTTTAAAACAGCAGCAACATCCTTACGGGAGAAGCCATTTCCGTAGACCCACACGTCTGCCAGATTTGTATCACGATAAAATTTGTTAGAGAGCTGTTGTAAGCCATACCATTCACCACCAATACCTGAGTATATAAAAACACCCAGAAATGCCATAAGAAAAATTGATATGAACTGTGTTTTATTATTTTTCATGTCCTTTAACATTTTTTTAAATAGCATTACCAGTTCACCTCACTTATGGCGAGGGGAGTCTTGTTTGAGAAAATCTCTGTGACTTTTCCGTTTTTCATCCTGATTACCCTGTCTGCTGTCTCAGCAAGTGCAGCATTGTGAGTAACAATAACCACGGTTTTATTTTCCTCTCGACTCATTTTTTGAAGCAGGGACAAAATAACAACACCTGTTTCACTGTCCAGAGCTCCTGTTGGTTCATCGCATAATAGCATAGCCGGATTTTTGCAGACAGCTCTGGCTAGGGAGACTCTTTGCTGTTCACCACCTGATAATTGTGATGGAAATTTTGACAGATGGTCTCCCAAACCAACTGAATTTAAAACCTCAATGGCATCAAAGGGAGCTTTCACAATGTTCTTTATTAGGGAAACATTCTCTAGCGTAGTAAGTGTAGGAATGAGATTGTAGAACTGAAAAACAAAGCCTACATTTTCGGCTCTGAATTGGGTTAACTGTGTTTCATTATATTCGGTAATATTTACACCCTTAACGTAGATTTCACCTGAGGTGGAAGTATCCATTCCTCCAAGTAGATTTAATACGGTAGATTTACCGGCGCCACTTGGACCTAGTATAACTACAAACTCTCCTTCCTTGATAGAAAAAGAAATCTTGTCGACTGCAAGTAGTTTTTTAGCACCTATGTCATATTCTTTTGTAACATTTTTGAATTGAATAATCGAGTTCATAGGATTCTCCAATCTTGATTATGGATAAAATATGAAATATATTTCATGTTTAGTATATTACATATGGTTTTTGGTGTCAATTGGAATATGAAAAAAGTTTCATGTTTTGTATGTTGCCAGTTATAAGCTTATAAAATATAATAGTAATCAGTCAGGCTGTATAAATAGTGAACAGAGAAATAGCGGTATTTGCACATAATTAAAGCCTTTTGGAGATGAAAAGAGTATGAGCAGTTCAAAGATAAGAGTACCCAAGCAGCAGAGATCAATTGATAAAAAAAGAAAAATAGTTGAAGCCGGATTTAGTCTTTTATGCCAGAAGGGCTATCACAATACAAATACGGCAGAGATCGCGAAAGCCGCAGGTGTATCAACAGGCATTGTATATAGCTATTTTAAAGATAAAAAAGACATTTTTATGAAGGCTGTGGAGTTGTACGCAGACAGCATGACAAGTCAGCTCTATAATAGCTTGAAGGAACTAAAGCAACCCTTGGATATGGCAGGGGTAATTGGTCAGATAATTGATATCTTTGTAAAGTCACACACCCTTTCAAAGGGAGCTCATGATGAAATGCTGGCAATGTCCTTTACAGATGATGATGTAAGAGAGTATTTCAGATTTTTTAAAATGAATACTGCAAACCATATCGTGGAATTTATGACCCAGTTTGGATTGAAGCCTCAGAATATTCTCGAAAAGGTCCATATATCAATAGATTTGATAGAGCAATATTGCCATGAGGCTGTATATAACAAAAGTGAACAGTTGGATTACGATATTATGAAAAATGAGATTATAAAAATAATTATTATGATGATGACACACTAAGGGTTATAGTTCAGGATGAAATCAAAACCGGACTAACAGGCTCTAAATACTTTCTATCACCGCTTTGAGAAGACCAGGGAATTTCTGCTCCAGCTCTTCAAGCCTGATAGAGAGAAATCTCTGTTTCCCCTCAATTCTGACCTTTATAAGACCTGATTCTCTAAGGACTTTAAAGTGGTGTGACAAAGCGGATTTTGGAAGATCAATATTACAATAGCCACAAGTGGTTTCGCTTTTATCAGCCAGATTTTTAATAATCTTAAGGCGGGTTGGATCGCCTAGAGCATTCAGTACAGTTGATAAACAAATTTGGTCGATATTTGGGTGAAATAATTCTCTCACTAATTTTCCTCCATAGATTTACCGCTAAGGGTGTCAGCATTTTAAGTAATAAATGGTTTTGTTAATACTATTGCATTATAACATATGCTATGTTATATTAAAATAGTTCAATGATCGTTGAACTATTAAACATTCCTTTAGAGGGTATGAAGGTGATATTTAAAATTTGAAGAGCTTGTAAAAACAAAGTGAGGTTATATGACAGAGATTTTGGATATTATAAAGAGCAGAAGAAGCGTCAGAAAATATAGACCGGACCAGATAAAACAACTAGAGCTGGATAAAATCCTGGAGGCCGGAGTTTTTGCTCCTAGTGCACATAATCAGCAGCCCTGGCATTTCACGGTCATTCAAAACCCTGATTTGCTTGAGAGTATAAACCTTATAGTAAGGGAAGCAATGGCAAAATCCGAGGTTGAGTGGGTTCGTAGAACCGGCTCCAATCCGGACTTTAAAGTAACTTATGATGCGCCCACACTTGTAATAGTGTCAGGG
>JAEZIV010000349.1 GCA_023436515.1 Bacillota bacterium | reverse complement strand
GCAGGGGCTCTATGGGGCTTCCGGGATAAAGAGGAGCTCCAGGAGGCGGGGTGTCAGGCGCTGTTCCTGCAGCCAATGGACTTTCTGGTATTTATAGAACAGGATAATATGAACAATACAGGTAGGTAAATTTATGTGGAGCAGCAAGTTGATTCATAGGTATTTACATGATCAGCACTAGAACCGGTCTTCATATATGTGGAGCTTGAAAACACGCTTGACACGGTGTCAGCCCATTGTATATAATTTTATAAAGGCGTTGAAGGAAAGAAGTAGCTATATATTTTCTTTTTCAGAGAGGAAGCGGTTGCTGAAAGCTTCCAAGGAGTATATAGTGAAGCAGTTCTGGAGTCTCCGGCAGTAAAAAACCGGACGTACAAATGGCGTTAACATTTGATGCTAAGAGCCCCCACTGGGGGAATTAGGGTGGTACCGCGTGAGAATATCTCTCGTCCCTTGTCAATGATCAGGGGATGGGAGTTTTTTATGTTATCTGGGAAAGTATATATTTTTTGTGCAAAAAAGAGTATTGGAGCGCACACGGATAAAGTTATACAAGACATATGATAAATTTTCCCAGACAATACAAAAATATTAATCTATGCCCGTGCCAAAATTTCCTTGTTAATAAGTGCAAGGAAAACATGCATTGCCACCTTTGTTCTTTGATTAAAAACCTGCCAAAGGTTTCATACTATTTGTAATGCTGCATAGCAGCTGATTGGAGGATTATATGCAAAAGTTAGGCTTAAATGAGCTAAGAGAGAGATATCTCAGCTTTTTTGAAAGTAAAGGACATTTGAGAATGTCAAGTGCTCCATTGGTACCCAAAAATGACCCAAGCCTTTTGCTGATCAATTCGGGAATGGCGCCATTAAAGCCATACTTTACAGGTCAGGAGGAGCCTCCCAGAAAAAGAGTAACAACGTGCCAGAAGTGCATAAGAACTCCTGATATTGAGAATGTAGGTAAGACTGCACGTCACGGAACTTATTTTGAGATGCTGGGGAATTTCTCTTTCGGCGACTACTTTAAAAAAGAAGCTATTCCCTGGGCCTGGGAGTTCTGTACACAGGACTTAAAAATGCCGGTTGATAAGCTGTGGGTAACAATTTATGAGGATGATGATGAAGCCTTTGAGATATGGAACAAGGATATAGGACTGCCTCCGGAAAGAATTGTAAGAATGGGGAAGAAGGATAATTTCTGGGAACATGGCACAGGCCCCTGTGGTCCATGCTCCGAGATATATTTTGACAGAGGTCCGGAAAAAGGCTGTGGAAGCCCTGACTGTAAAGTAGGCTGTGAATGTGACCGTTATGTTGAATTCTGGAATAATGTATTTACGCAGTTCAATAGAGATGAAAGCGGCAATTATACAAGATTGGCTAATCCAAACATTGATACCGGTATGGGGTTAGAGAGGCTCGCATGTATTGCCCAGGGAGTTGACAACCTATTTGAAGTTGATACCGTTATGAATATTTTAAATTATATCTGTAAGCTTGCAGGTGTAGAATATAAGAGGTCAGAAAAAACAGATGTATCAATCCGTGTAATCACAGATCACATAAGGAGCACTACAATGATGGTCTGCGACGGTGTTCTTCCATCAAATGAAGGAAGAGGCTATGTTTTAAGAAGACTTTTAAGAAGAGCTGCCAGACACGGAAGACTTCTGGGTATTAACAAACCCTTCCTCTATGAGGTAGCTATGGTTGTAATAAATGAAAACAAGGACGCATATCCTGAGCTTCAGGAAAAGGCCGATTACATTAAAAAGGTTATCAGAATTGAAGAGGAACGCTTCGAAGCAACCGTTGACCAGGGAATAGTAATCCTGAATGAGTTTATTGCCGAGGTTAAGGAAAAGAAACAGAACACCCTTCCTGGAGAAATGGTATTTAAGCTTCATGATACCTATGGGTTCCCATTGGACCTCACTAGGGAAATTGCTGAAGAAAACGGACTTGGAATAGATGAGGAAGGCTTTAAGAAGGAAATGGATGCCCAAAAGAAAAAGGCGAGAGATGCCCATAACAGCAAGGATACCTCAGCTTGGGCTGACAGCGTATTCGACAAGCTGGATAAAAGTTTGAAAACAACCTTTACGGGATATGAGCAGACTTCTTCAGAGGCTAGGATCCTTTATATTGTTAAGGAAGGCGAAATTGTTGAAACTGCTCAGGAAGGTGACGAGGTTACAATAATTCTTGATACAACTCCCTTCTACGCTGAAAGCGGCGGACAGGTTGGTGATACCGGCACAATAACTGCTCAGAACGGTGAGGTTAAAATTAATGATTGTACAAAAACTGCCGACGGAAAGTACCTTCATACCGGTGTTGTTTCAAGAGGCCTTGTGGAAACAGGCAGTATTGTAAAGGCTGATATTGATGTTAAGAGAAGAATGGCAATATGCAGAAACCATACTACAACTCATTTACTGCACAAGGCGTTGAGAACAGTGCTGGGAGATCATGTTCATCAGGCGGGTTCACTTGTTGAACCTAACAAGCTTAGGTTTGACTTCAGTCATTTCTCTTCTTTAACCTCTGATGAATTAAAAATGATTGAAGATATGACAAATCAGGCAATACTGGAGAGTATGGATGTTGACGTCAGAGAGATGCCTATTGATGAGGCTAAAAAGCTTGGTGCAATGGCTCTGTTTGGCGAGAAATATGGAAGCACTGTAAGAGTTGTAAAGGTTGAGGATTATAGCGTGGAGTTCTGCGGTGGTACACATTTGAATAATACTGCTCAGGCAGGCCTTGTCAAGGTATTGGGTGAGAGTGGAGTAGCAGCAGGTGTAAGGAGACTGGAAGCGCTTACAGGTGAAGCAGCAATAAGATACTATGCCGACAAGGAAAATATGCTAAATGAGGTATCTCAGGCGCTTAAGGCTTCACCTCAGGAT
>JAEZIV010000341.1 GCA_023436515.1 Bacillota bacterium | reverse complement strand
GGAAGTTCCCAGGATTTCTTTCAGGATGGAATTACTGGTTTAATTATATAGTAGTAAGTATGGCGGAGCTTTCGGTTGTAGGTATTTATGTTAACTATTGGTTCCCTAGTATTCCTACATGGGTATCCTCTCTAGTCTTCCTTGTTGTTATTACTTTAGTTAATCTTATAAGTGTAAAACTCTATGGTGAATTTGAGTTTTGGTTTGCAGGTGTCAAAGTTGTTGCCATTATAGCTCTTATTGTATTAGGAATCTTTATGATTTTCACCGGTATAGGAAATGGTGGGCAGCCTACAGGATTTAGTAACCTTTGGGAACACGGCGGATTCTTCCCTCATGGAGCTAAGGGTCTTTTATTCTCGTTAGTAATGGTAATGTTCTCATTTGGTGGAGTTGAACTTATCGGAATCACAGCAGGTGAAGCTGATGATCCAAATAAAAGTATACCTAAAGCAATTAATCAGGTTGTATATAGAATATTGATATTCTATATTGGTGCACTTGGAGTCATGATGACTATCTTCCCATGGGATAAGCTTGGAGAATCCGGAAGTCCCTTCGTTGAAATCTTCTCAAAGATTGGTATCCCTGCAGCTGCTGGAATTCTGAATGCAGTCGTTTTAACAGCCGCTGTGTCTGCTTATAACAGTGGTTTATATAGTAATGGCCGTATGCTTCATGGACTTGCCCTTCAAGGAAATGCACCAAACGCTCTTGCTAAGGTAAGCAAGAATGGAACACCGGTAGTTGGTGTTCTGGCTTCATCAGCATTGACACTAGTTGCAGTAGTATTAAATTACTTTATGCCTGGAAAGGTATTTGCATACTTAATATCAATTGCAACTATTGCTGGTATTATTAACTGGACAATGATTATAATTACACAGATTAAGTTCAGAAAAGCAAAGGGTGCAGAAGGAGTAAGTAAATTAAAATTCAAGATGCCTTTACATCCTATATCCTCATATATTTGTCTGGCATTTATGGCAATGGTTATTGTGCTTATGGCAATCATGCCTGATTACAGAATAGCTGTTTTTATTGGGCCAATATGGATTTTGATTTTATATATTGCATATAGATTGAAAAACGGTTCCAGTAAAAAAGCAAATTAACAAATAACAAATTGTAAATACTAGTAAATAGCTGGTTGCGAGTAATAAAAAATGATAAGTTGCAAATAATAGTTTATAGCAAATTGAAAATACAATATATAACCAATAGCAATAAAATATATTTTTAAGGAGAAGTAAATGCAAAAGGAAGTAATTTTTACAGAAAAAGCACCTGCAGCAATTGGACCGTACTCACAAGCTATAAAAATTAATAATATGGTTTTTACCTCCGGGATGATACCAGTAGTGCCGGAGACCGGCGAGGTGGCTCAAGGAGATGCAGCTGCGCAAGCCGAACAGGTTCTAAAGAATCTTAAAGAGGTATTAGCCACAGCGGGAACCAATTTTGATAATGTCATAAAAACATTGGTATTTATTAAAGATATGGGAGATTTTGCAGCTATTAATGAAGTATACAAAAAGTACTTTACAAAGGACTTTCCTGCGAGGTCCTGTGTGGAAGTTGCAAAGCTTCCCAGGAATGTATTAGTTGAAATTGAATGTATAGCAATAGTATAAAAGGGATAACAGACACCAGAAAACATAGTTCGAACAGTAATGGTTCGAACTATGTTTTTGCGTTTAAAATTATCTTGGAAGGCTTAAGAAGCTAAAACCTATAATGCACGTGATTACCTTAGATAGGATACAAATATTACAAAGTTCTAATTTCGAGGCTTGAGCCGCAGGCTGCTTAAATATTTTGAATCTAGGATATATGAGTAAAATGTACTCTTTACACGTATAATAAAATTCTGCATTGTTATTATTCTGGCACATTTTAGACTACGGCCAGTAAAGAAAGATGGTGGAAGTAATATATGGATTTAAATATTAGCTTGAATCAGAAAATGTCATTATCAACAAAAATGCAGCAGTCTGTGGAAATTCTTCAATTAAACTCACAAGAGCTGTTAACTTATGTGAGACAATTAGCAGACGAAAATCCGGTAGTAAAAATAGAAGAATCACTAAATGAAGCTGACCATTTTGAGGTGCTTAAAAGAAAACTTGAATGGCTTGAAACTGCAAATGGTGATAATAGAGTATATAATAGCGAACTTGAAAATCCGGAAGAGAAAAATATATCACAATATGTAGCTGCTGAGGATGAGAATTTATACCAATATTTAAAATCACAACTGAACCTAATGAATGTACCGGAGAATATACGTTTAATACTGAATTACATGATAATGTGTGTAAATGATAACGGCTATCTTGAGGATGCTATTGGTGAGATTGCTCAGAAGCTAAAGGTAGATACTTCAATCGTCGAAGAAGCATTAAGTATTCTGCATTCATTAGAACCTGCCGGAATAGGTGCCAGAGATTTAAAAGAATGCCTGCAGATACAATTGCGTAGACTTAATGAAAATAATCCCGTTGTTTATGAATTAGTAAATAATTATCTTGAAACACTTGGTAAGAATCGTTTAGATGTGATTTCAAGAGAGTTAGGAATATCAATAGAGGAAGTAAAGAAAGCACATAAAGTCATTAAAACCCTGAATCCAAAACCCGGAATAAGCTTTGGATATACCTGTCCGACTCAATATTTGACTCCTGATTTAATTGTCGTGAAATTCAGCGATTATTTTGAAGTACTTTTGAACGATTATTTTCAGCCCCAAATATCAATCAGCGGATATTATCAGGGTCTTCTGAATCAAAATCCGGAGAATGATGTAAAGGAGTATATTTCCAGAAAGATTAAAGAAGCTAGCTGGGTTATTAATTGCATATCTCAAAGAAATAGTACATTACTCAAGGTTACTAGGATGATTGTTGAACATCAAAAAATGTTCTTCGACAAAGGACCGGGTTACCTGGCTGCATTGAGTCAGCAAAAAATAGCAGAGGAGCTTGGCGTTAATGTGTCCACCGTGTGCCGTGCCATAAGCGGAAAGTACCTGCAATGCTCCTGGGGGATTTACGGTCTTGACAATTTTTTTATTAAAGGATTATGTCATGAAGATGAAACTCAAATCCTTCCCGATAGCGTGAAGTCGGAGATTAAAGAAATTATAGCAAAAGAGGACAGGAGAAAACCGTACAGTGACCAGAAAATTGCAGACCTATTGCAGGAAAGAGGAATAAATGTTGCAAGAAGGACTGTAACGAAATATAGAGAGGATATGAATATTCCAAAGACCACACTGAGGAAAGAATACTAAGGGCGGTAGCAGATGATATGTATTTATATCAGGCTTATACAAATGATAACCAGGTTTGAACTGTAGAACATTTTCGGGGAGTCACCTCCCACCTTGGGACTGTTGCACAATGAGTAAATTACTCCTCTGAGCAGCAGTCCCTTTGTGGTATAAAAGCTGATAGAATGTTCCTACTTAAAAATACGTGCTGCTGCGGCCATATTGTCTATTATAGGGACGTCAAAGGGACAACGGGTTTCGCAGTTTCCGCAGCCGATACAGGCGTCACCGCCGTGAGAAAGACCAGCGTAATGGGAACGGATGGAAGGAGGAATATTCCCTTCATCCAAGCGTGCTATATCTAGATACTTATTAACAGCTGCGATATCGATTTCGGCGGGGCAGGGCTGACAATGGCTGCAGTATACGCAATTGCCTCTAAAGTCATTGCGCAGGGTGCCCAACAGAGGGGTGTAGTCACGCTCGGCGTCGCTGGTATCGAGATAGCGTATAGCGTCCAAAACTTCACTGCCGGTCTGACAACCGAGCATTACACTAGCCACAGCCGGACGAGTCAGTGCATAATGTATGCATTGCTCCATGGTCATAGGCTTCTGGAAGGGTGTATGCTCTGCCGATAACAGCTTACCTGCTCCCAATGTCTTCATAACTGTAATGCCCACTCCCTTTTGCTCGCAGAGCTTATAAAGAGCTGCTCGCTTAGGGTCAAATCCCCTGAAGGCTTTGGCATCCAGCCCATGGTCCAGCTCACTGAGCACATAGGTTTCAGCGGGGTATAAATCGAAGGCCAGGTTGATGCTGAATAAAAGCATCTCCGGAAGTCCTGTATTGATAACACGCATGGCCATTTCCGGGTTGTGGGAGCTAAAGCCGATGTGACCTATATCACCCTGCTTCTTAAGCTTTTGAACATAGTCGGCAAAGCCTGTGTTAAATACGCCATCGTAATCTTGCTCGGAATCAATAAAAAACATCATGCCGAAGTCGATATAGCCACCGAAAATTCGCAGTAAATCTTCAAAATACCTCTGAACCACCGGAAGGTCACGGCTGATGTCATACTTCTGTTTGATATCCGTGGAACCGATATGGCCTTGAATCATCACCTTGTTACGGCGTCCACCAAGTGCTTTTGCTATATTCTCCCTTATTTCCCTTCCCGGCATGAATACATCTAATAGATTGATGTCATTCTCCAGTGCCGCATCAATGGTCTCCTTAACCAACTCGTAAGGCTTACCGTCGAGATGCTCACAGCCAAGGCCGATGACGCTGGCCTGTCGCCCGGTTTTTCCGATCTCTCTAAAGTCCATTTGATCCACTTCTCCTTTGAATGTTGTATGTAATTGTGGCATTTAGTAAACAACTGTATTATACCATACCTCTGTGTACTTTTGTGCTGTTCGTCCTAAGTTGCTGGAAAGTTATCCGATGAAGGAACTGGCAGGGGACGCTATTGTTACTGCTGGAGCAGTATTTAGGATGCTCAGGTAAAGGCTAAGGATGAAAGATATTGGGGGAGAGTTTCAAGCCTCCCCCATATAATTGGTTCGATGGTATTACAAAAGTATGCTAATACATGGTATGGATAGTCTGGGAATTATCCTCGTGCCCAGTAGTCTATTACCATGACCTTGTCTATCACCGGCTTCAACACATCCCCGAAGGCTATGTGGGCCGGGTGGGGAAGGTAGGCGTCCCTGTCCGTCTCGCTAGTAAAGGTCAAAAGGAAGCAATGAGTAAAGCCTTCGTTGATACCTTCAGGGCTCACATTTGTACCCCATTCCAGCGAGTGGATCAGGGGTAGGCTCTCCTTCAAGTCCACAAATGCCTTCTCAACTGTTTCAATCTTTTCCTTTGATACACTATCCTTAAACTTGAACATTACAACATGCCTTAATAGTTTATGTTCCATTTTATCCTCCTTGGTATGTTAAGATTGGTAGTACTGCCGTTACGATCTAAATAGTTGGCATTACTGTTCCACCATTTACAGGGATATAGGCACCTGTGATAAAGCTGGCAAGATCGGAAGCAAGGAAGGCCACCACATTTGCAACTACCTGGTCGGTGCCTCTACGCCCCATCGGTACCATTTTCTCATATCCGGCATTTCTCTCTGTCCCGTTCAGTCTGTCCCTGTCGCTGATGGTCCAGCCTGGAGCAACCTGGTTTACGGTGATCTGATGCTCGGCAACTTCTCTAGCAAGAACCCGCATGACGCCATCCATTCCCCTTTTCCCGGAGGCATACGCAGACTGACCTATAATGCATTGCATTGCGGTTTCAGTGTTGATGGCAATAAAACGTCCCGCTCTTTTTTCGATCATGAAGGGAATAAACGCTTTTGCCATAAGTACATTCTGCATTACGCAGGAACGGAACTGGCTTTCGTAATCCTCCGGAGCTTGTTCCAGTATCGGCTTCCATTTATATTGTATGACAGCATTGTCAACAATAATATCCGGTTTTCCAAGACCGTCTACTATTGCATCCCTCATTTTCATAACAGAATCGGAATCGGTAACATCAGCTCTTACCATAAGGGCTTTTCTTGAGAGGCTCCTGACCTCTTGCAAAAGCTCCTTTGCCTTATCCTCATTCTTGTGGTAATGAATAGCCACCTCAGCACCGCATTTAGCCAAGCTGAGTACCATTACCCTTCCCAGTTCTCCTGTGGCACCTGTGACAACTGCAATCTTACCTGTCAAATCTATTCTCATAAAAAATTCTCCTTGATATATAAGAGTGTATTAGAATATATCAGATTGTATCAGATAGTATCAGATTGAATCAACCTCTTTACGGGCTATCTCCACCCATCTTGTGATGCGGTCAGGCTGATTGCGGATTGTGTGGGTGTCCTTCAGTATGATTTCCAGCACATTATCCTTTGCTATTTTCAAAGTATTGCGGATATCCTTCCGAATAATCTCCTCGTCAAAATCTGTACAGACAGGTGACGGATTCGGTTTTCGGCTGAAAATATACTTCTTACCAAGGTAATCCGCCATTTTCTCCTGATCACTCCAGGGAGAAACAGACAGCCTCCTGAGGTTTGGTATGTCCTTGATAAATTGCCAGCGGTCCTGTATGGGCTCACAGCAGCCATAACAGTTTAAGCCGAATTTCTCAAGAATGGGGAGTTGGTATTGAAATACAAATTCTGCAAACATGGCGGGGGATGCCCCAATGGTCTCCTGAGAGTCGGTCCGGCCCCATGTGTCTATCAGTCGAATTGGAGATTTCGTTTCCAAATCCTTCTGAGGCAATTGATGGGTATATCCAACCCCGCCCGTCCCGATGTAGTCGTTTCCATTATTTAGAGTAATCAGCCCTTCTTGCTCCAGCCACTCGTAATACCTTTTCTGATCTTCGCCCAGGAAGCTAATGAGTCTATGTAGGTTATCCGGGTCATCGTACATATTCGTAAACAAAGCCTCCATACCGATCAGCTTCAGAGCTTCCCATGTAATAGAGCATGTGTTATAGGTGTAACCGCGGATTCTTGAGGGGAGCAGATCACCAAACAGTTCCTCGGCCAGCCCGACATTCTCACGTACAAGCTCTCTGTTAACTTTGTACTCTCTGAAATGAAGCTTTTCAAAGTCTTTCTCCAGATCAGTGATGGGGTGCTCGTAGCGGAAGCTGCCCAAGCCTTCTCCATGCACTTCCTTTATTTCAACTCCATAATCCCCGACTGTGATGTCCCACGGTATGTTGAACCAGGGTTCTAATACATTGTCATCATTGATGTGCTCCCACCAGTAGATTTGGCTGCGCAGTATCCATTCCCAGGTCCGGAGGCGGGGGTCCTCACATGCCATAGTACTTTCAGGGAGCAATTCCCTCCATGCTCCCTCCGGAAAGCACAGTACCAGTGGCTTCTCCGGTTTGAGAGCATTGAAGCTGTAAATACTTTTCTTACGCTGTTCCATGACAGGCAATTCGGCTATTTCACGGACTCTTCCGGCTAAACTCCGTATTATTTCCTTATCTTTTTGACTTATCATAGATATATCCTTTCTGATATTTTACTTAAAAGGACAGAGAAATTTAGTGTTAACGGAAGGGAATGATTATTTCATCTTTTCCGTCAAATACAATCGTTTCTTCCTTTATCCTTGCAATTACCGACTTCACGGCAGGCTTTGGCCTCAGAACCAAGTTGCCCGGCTTTTCAGCTACAATTTCCAAATGGAGAACATCCCCGTCTAAAACATATCCTTTGATCATAGCAGGTATATCAGTTTTCATTATCTCTACACCATTTTGACGAACTGATAATTTCCCATCCATTAATACATCATAGATGTCGCTTTTTCCAACGGGGAAATTTCTTACTGCCGAGTATTCTCCTTTCAGGTTCCCGAATCTCATGCCGCCCCAAGGCTGTGCTTCAATCAGCTCAGAGATAGCCAGATAACCGAGTAGTCCTCCCCAGTGATATACAGGATCTGCGTTTTTTACATCACAGCCCTCTCCTGTGACAGCATTGTAATTTTCATGGATATGGTTCTTTTCCTGCCATTCCTTCTGGAACAACGTCTGGCTCTTCTGTGCAAAACTATAAGCTGCATCGTGAAAGCCATACCTTTTAAGGCCTTCACCTACAAGGAAGTTCATGGGTCCCCAGATTCTGCCCCTCCAATAGTCGTTGTCGGGGAAGGCTGGGTCGTTTCTCGCAATACTTGGTATAACATAGTCTCCCCAGAATTCCTCCTCGTTGAGCAGGTGTTCCTTTACCATGCGCTGGGCTTGCTCAGGGGTTGCGATACCAGCAATCAGAGGATAGAAATTAGTGGGAGACAACCGGTAGCTGAAGCGGCCGTCCCAGTGCCGGTTCAGGAAGATGCCTGTCTTATCGTCCCAAAGTTGTTCATGCATAGCTTTCCGCATCCGGGCATATTCCTTTTCCAGAAGCTCTGCCTGCTGCGATTTCCCCAGAATCTCCGAGATTTCAGCCAGGGCCCAGCAATCCATGGCATATAGCGCATTCAGGCCAACATCCGAATATTCCATGGTATGTGTCTGAGTGTTGTATACTACTCCGTCATACATTGGACTGTTGTCGAGACCTGACTCGTACATTGCCGCTTGGAGGTTGTCTGCCTCGTACTGTACTCTGCGACCTTCCGGATATGGGTTGGAGCCCCATTCCAGCAAACCATCGCCGTTACCGTCACGATTTTTAGTCCACCAGGAGTTCCATCTCAGCAATTTTTCATAAGTTTCTTCCAGTAACCCGATTTCCCCAAACTGCCGATAAAGCTTTAGTATACAGTACGCTCCGACCGGCGGTTGAGAGCGGTCTATACTACAGGCGTTCTGGGCACCGAAATTCGGGATCATACCGTCCTCAGTCATTTCCTGCATGATACTGCGTACCTGCTGGAAGGAAAAGTCCTTATCCTGTGTTGCGCTTAAAAGTCCCGCGAAAAAAGTATCCCAATTAAATAATACATAAGAGCCAAAGCCGGTGCCGTTACCTGTGCACCATGCACGGGACACCGGCGAGCATATGCGGTTACCCGTCGGTTCGAAGATTGTGTTCCACGTAATTCCCTTAATAATAGCCTGTGGAGTGTCCAATAATGTACCTTCGCCCTGACTGTAGGAAGAGATACACTCCTTGCGCTTAATCAGCAGGTATTCATCCATTTCATCGGGTGTCAGATCCCAATTGCAGCTGACATAGACCGGGGAGTCAGTATGGAACAGAATGCCCTGGTGGTTTGTATTGACAAAGGTCTCCCTGTCCTGGAAGCCCCAAGTGATAAGACTGTAATCGTGACCTTTTGCTGACATTATGATGGAGCTGTCGCCCATTATGATGTCACCTTTAGCTCCCCATCGGAACATTGCAGCGATGTTCAGACGGTATTTAGGTTGAGCTTCTTTAAAAGAGATTTTGTATATAAACTTATCTCCCTGACTGGCAAATTCCAAAGAAAATACTGCATCAATGAATTTCAGATCTATATCAAAATATTCCCCATAAGGATGATGATAGCCAAACCTGACTACATTGGACCACAGGAATTCGTCCTGGTACAGGTGCGTATCCGTGTCATACACTGCGACTCGAAGCTCGGCCATTTCGGGTATTTTCATTACAGCGTTCAGACACCGGATATCCCAAGTGTTCCAGCTAGATATATTTAACATTTATCTGTCTCCTTCTCATTATATGTTGTATATTAACTTACTTAAGAGTAACCATCTGCTTTCCTGCGGCGACTTTTTCCCTAGATGATGCTGGCCGCAGCCGTCTTATCCTTTCAGACCTGAGAACGTGATCCCTTCTATGAAGTACCGCTGAGCAAAGAAAAACATAATGATCATAGGTACGATGATGAACGTGGACGCTGCCATCAGAAGGTGCCATTGAGAATTGTACTGGCCGATGAAGGATTGGAGCCCCAGTGAAAGGGTGTATTTCTCGCCGGTATTAAGATAAATCAGCGGTCCGAAGAAATCGTTCCAGTTATACATGAAAGTGAACACGCCCACAGCAGTGAGTGAAGGCTTCGAAAGCGGTAAAATAATCCTACTGTATATGGTAAAGTAATTTCCTCCATCCAGAAAAACCGCTTCATCATATGCTTTCGGTATGGTATAGTTGAACTGCCTCAAAAGGAATATAAAGAACGCATTCCCAAAAAATGCAGGCAGGATAAGGGGCCAGTAGGTATTGTACGCCCCTACGAATTTCCAGCCGATAAACTGAGGAATCAAAACCGTTGCATTGGGGATCATCATCGTCGAGAGCAGTAGCGCGAACCATAGGTTCCTCCCCTTAAAGCTGATTCTGGAGAAGCCGAAGGCGATGAAGCTGGAGCTTAATATGCAACCAATCATATTAAGAATAACGATGATGGTTGTATTTTTAAAGTAAATTGCAAAAGGAAGCGCGGTGAGAGCCTCCTTGTAGTTTTCGAAACGCATCCGCTTGGGCAGCCATTGCATGGGCATAGCGAATATCTCCATGGAGCTCATAAAGGAACTCCTGATCAGCCAGAAAAACGGAAATAAGCTGAAAAGCGCAAGCAGAATTAAAATTAGGTATACAACGCCTTTTCCGGGCTTGAATTTATTTTTTACCATTTTTATCCTCACCTTCAATAAACACCCAAGAATTGGAAGTTTTAAATGCTATTAAAGTCATAATACCGATTATTACAAACAGTACCCAGGACATTGCTGAAGCATAGCCCATTTCCTGGTTACGGAAAGCAGTCCTGTATAGTAGCAATACAATGAACATGCTGGCGTTGTCGGGTCCGCCCTGTGTCATGATGTAGGGCTGCGTAAAGACCTGCATGCTTCCGATAATTCCCATGACCATGTTATAGAAAATAACGGGACTCAACATTGGAAGAGTCACGTTGATGAATATGTGAACCACATTCCCTCCATCGATGTCGACAGATTCGTAGAGATCATGGGAGATTCCCTGTAAACCTGCAAGGTATATCACAATGGTGTTTCCGGCACCCCAAACGGCCATAAGAGCCAGGGAAGGAACCACTGTTTCCTTTGCATACACCCATTCCTGTGGAGGCAGTCCGAATAATCCGATAAAATGGTTCAGCAGTCCGAAAGCCGGATTGTATAGAAACATCCAGAGAGCGACATTGGCCACCATTGGAACTATGGAGGGAATATATAACGCCGTTCTGAAGAAAGACAACCCCTTTATCTTTGAATTGAGCAGTACGGCTGTCAAAAGAGCTACAACTGTAGTAGCAGGTACTGCAATCAAGGTATAATAAAGAGTTACCCCCAGTGATTTCATAGTCAGTTCATCGTTGAACACTCTTGAATAATTTTCGAAGAGTACCCATTCTGGCGGACGGACAATATCCCACGAGTTAAAGCTGATAAAAAAGCTGAACAGCATGGGGCCAAAGTAAAACAGGACCAGTCCGATAATTGCCGGTAATATAAAGAAGTAGCCCCATATCGTGTTCGAATTTTTATGTAAAAACGTGCGCCTGCTTGGTTTGTTCATTTTCTCCATGAGTCTTCACCTTTCAAAAGAAAGGTCCCCTCCGAAAGCATTCCGATACCATTGTGCATTTCCGGAGGGGACCACTATAATCAAACAAATAATTTTTGTTATTTATCCCAGTATCCCTGCCACTTGCCAGATGTCTTCTCTTCCAGGATCTTGACCATTTCTTGTGCCGTCTTTTCTCCCAGCCACAGCTTGTCCATTTCAGGGCTGATGGTCTGGTCTACAATAGGTCCGAAGTTCTTTAGGTTGACATTCTCAGGAGTGATGGAAATATTCATAATGGAAGGTACTGCCTTCAGGAAGTCCGGAGTGTGCTTGTTCATGTCGGACCACTGGGTAAATTTACCTTCGTCAGTGTAAAAACTCTTTAGATTTGGCAGATTCATCTTTAAGACATTTTCATTCAGATCGCCGTCAGTGACATACTGAAGGAACTTGAATGCCTGATCAGGGTACTTCGTGGAGGCTGACATCATATAACAGGAAGCCCATGCGATGGATGTTGATGTCTTCATTGATGGGTATGGCGCAACGCCTACATCAAAGTTCTCTGTCACGAAGTTCACGTCATCCCAGGTGCCGCTGGGCAGAATACCGAGCTGCCCATTTATGAGCATTGCAGCTGATGCAGGCAGGGATTTCGTAACGGCGATGGAAGGAGCTACATGATCCTTATTTATCATATCCGATATGCCCTGCATGACCTGGATGGCTTCCGGAGAACCCAGACCCAGTGCTTTTCCGTCAGGAGTCGCATATGAAGCGCCGTTGTTATAGAGCAGGTTCATATTATGGAGCCAGAAGGTAGGAGCAAGGATACCATAGACTTTAATTGACTTGGGATCGAATCCAGCCTCGTCAGCGTGCTTTCCGTTTTTATCCGTTGTAATTTTTTTTGCTGCAGCCAGCATTTCGTCCCATGTCCATGAAGATGTTGCATCGGTGGATGGCAACGGGATTCCTGCATCCTGAAATAGTTTTTTGTTGTAGTAAACCATCATGGTAGCTAGACTGGAAGCAACTCCCCAGATCTTATTGTCACCGGATTTGAACAAGGCTGCGCTGACATACTTGTCTTCCGGAACAATACCGTTCTTTTCGTAGTATGGTCGCAGATCGGCCCCAATACCTTTTTGTCCCCATTCTACAGGGAGGTATTCATTTATGTAAAAAATGTCAGGTGTCGCACCTGCTGCAATCAAGGTGTTAATTTTACTCAGATAATCGTCATACTTGATGACTTCTCCCTTTACTTCGATGTCGGGATTTGCTGCGTTAAACTTTTCGATGCTGTCCATATCAAGATCCCTCTCAGAACCTTCTCCCCATTTCAGGAAGCTGATAACAGCCTTTTCTTTCGCCTTTTCGACCGAAGCTGTGGAAGCTGTAGCTGTCGACGAGCCCTCCGACACGGTTGATGCTCCGTCGTTCTTTGTTGTGCCGCAGCCTGTAATTGAGGTTGCAAATAACATTACCACCAGAATAACACTTAAAATCTTTATCCCTCTCATTTCTTCCATCCTTTCTGAATTATATGATTAATGCCTCTTTCTAAATAATGTTACAAATGCTATAATTGTTGCTGAGAATTGGTCGACCCGCTATTAGTATAGCATCTGTATTCCAGTGACAATGGTATAATTTTTAGATTTTTACCTGTAATATATTTAGATCTATGGGGGTCACCACCATGAAGTATTTCCTGTTAAATATAAGAGGCTCTTTTAAACGATTGAAAATAAGAGATAAAGTGTTTCTATTGGTTTTGTTGGCGACTTTTATGTCAACCACTATATTTTTCTCTATTTCCTACGTCATTTATCTTAATTCAGTCAAGACTAAGGCTCAGAGCTATAGCTACTATATGATCAGCCAGATGATTAAAAATACTGATTCCTATTTTAAAGGAATCGAAAGTATCGCCCTTTCCTTGGCTTATAACCATTACATCCAAAAAATTGCTGACAGCAATGCTGAAAATAAGGATTTTTACTCCTACAAGGATGCGGAGTACATCGACAACGCCCTTAAGCTCTTTGTATACTCAAGAAACAACTTGCAGATTGCAGTTTTCATGGAAAATGACGTCAGTTCCTTTTTTACCCTTTATACCAGCATCAATCAGAATCCGAATTACAATTTCAAAGAGGACAAGTGGTATACCAAAGCGAAAAAATCGAAGGAACGGAGGGTCATTCTAATCGACAATCCTCAGAACTACTATGCAGAGAAGGACAGGAAACCTGTATATACTATGGTTTACAAGATCCATAGCTCCTTTACTCAGGAGGTGATAGGGTATGTGCTTATGGATATCGATAAGCTGCAGTTTGAGGACTTTTTCAAAAACGAATACCTTGATATCGAGCATAC
>JAEZIV010000319.1 GCA_023436515.1 Bacillota bacterium | reverse complement strand
ATATGCTCTGGCGAAAATTTCAGGAATAAAAATGTGTCAGTCTTACAATAAGCAATATGGCACAAACTATATCTGCGCCATGCCCGCCAGCCTATATGGAGTTAATGACAGGTTTGATGCTTATAATTCACATGTTATACCCTCAATGATAATAAAGCTTCACAAAGCAAAAACCGAGAGACTTCCGGTAGTTGAGCTATGGGGAACAGGTACTCCTCTGAGGGAGTTTCTATATGTGGATGATATGGCTGATGCCTGCCTGAAGCTAATGCTGAACTATGAGGGAAACGACTTTGTCAATATCGGCTCAGGAAGTGAGATAAGCATTCGTAAGCTTGCTGAAACAATAAAGAAGGTGGTTGAGTATGAAGGTGAGCTTATCTTTGACACCTCAAAGCCTGATGGAACACCACGAAGAGTTTTAGATAATACAAGGATATATCAAACGGGCTGGAAACCGAAGGTGGACATGGAAGAGGGCTTGAGGCTTGAATATGAATACTATCTGAGGCACCTTCATGCCCAGGAATGAACTGAAATAGTTACCCATGGGTTAAAAAAGCAGGGGACAGTGACAAAGCTCACTGCCTCCTGCTTTATTACCTTTATTTTAGTCGATTGTGATTTGCTTCAGAACATCCATTTGCGCCTGAAGAAGTGTTTCTGTTTTTGCTTTAAAGGTGATTATACCCGCCTTTACCTCTTCCAGCCTTGCTTTAGCCTTTACGATTTCTTGATTGGCTGTCTCCAGCAGCTTTGAGGCATTTGCCTCTGCCTCACTAGTTATCAGTCTTGCCTTTTCACATGCGTTAACCTTGATTTGTTCACTTGTATGCTGAGCCACCAGGATAGAATGTTGAAGTGATTCTTCCAGCATTTTGTAATGTTGTATTGCTTCATTCAGACTGTTTATTTTGCTTTTTAATTCGTCATTCTCCTTCATAAGTTTGGAGTAATCCTCTTGGATAAGTCCGAGTATATTGTCAATCTGTCTTTTGCTGTAGCCGTCAAAAACGGCTCTCTTGAGACAAATTCCTCTTAACTCGTCAGGTGTATAATTCATACTCTCCACCCCTATCTCCTTCATAATAATATATATTCCTTTTTAGTAAACATATTCTGGTATTCACTTAACTTCCAACCACTTGGTACCAATTGGCATAATATCTCTATCTCTGGCCACGACCCTGAGATTTGAGAAATCTCTTGTGGCTATCATATCGGTTAAGGATTTATACCATAATAGCTGGCCCATATATGAGTAAAACCTTGCTCTGTCAATATATAATTCTATGTTTTTGTAGTACCTGCTCATCCTCCGAACGAAGGCTTCTCCATAATTGTCAAGAACAGCACCGATATCTACTGCCGGGTCTCCTATTCCTGCCAGCCCAAAATCAATAATTCCGCTTATGCGGTTGGAGCTTTTGTTGTAAATAATATGGTAAGGCATAAGATCACCATGTATCAGAGTGGGCTGATAACTCATAAAGCTCTCTTCCGACAGCAGTGGCTTGAAAATCTGCCTGTAGTATTCCTTTGTGAAGCTGTCGCAGTAAAGAAAGACCTTTCTCTCTATTTCCTCGAACACTACCAGCCATTCTTCAAATGATCTGGTATTCTGGTACTCCTGTATACTCTTTGTGTTTGCACCCTTCAACGAGGTTGAGTGGAGCTGCCTTAAAAACGTCCCCAGCTGCTCTGCAAGCATCTCCTGTAGCCTTATTCTCAATTGTAGAATAGTATTTCTATACAACGGCTCACCTTTTATTAAGCTGAACCTTGCAACTCCCTTTTCTAAACCTTCTGCCTCGGGTATGGCCGTACTCAAGTATCTGGATAACAGCTTGAGAATATTGACCTCATTATCTATATATCCAACGCTCCAGTCAAACCTTGAGAACTTGAAAACATGCTTATCATTTACAATAACTATATCTCCGTGTTTTCCGTCTGTGAAATTACTTTCGGTTTTTATTAGCTCCATTTCAGGATATTTGCTTTTTATATAAGCTATGTACTTGGCCTCCTTGGTGTCCACCTTGTTCCTCCCCCATTTCATATAAAAGCCGATATTATATAATACGTGGTTTACCTTTAAGGGTGAATAAAATTAGGGCTTAATTAAATTTATACAAGCCCCCCTCATAAACTTTATCCCCGTCGAAGAATATAATATAAATTTCAGTATGGGAGGATAGCAAATGAAAAGGAAATTAATTAAAGCAATCGCTGCACTAACAACGATATGCATTATATCTACACCTTTTGCAGTCTCTGCAAAGCCTGCAGACAATACCAACGGTAAAAGAGCAGATGTAAAGCTTGAATACAATGCCAACAAGAAGCAGCCCGTAAAAGAGTTAAAGCAAGTAAAGGATGAAAAAGGTAAGGGTGCTGCTAAGAAGGATAAGGCGCAAAAGAAGGCTTCCACTGCAGAAAGGCTTAATTCTATTGATAAAAAGCTTACAGCAATTGAAGCTGATTTGAACAAGCTCACTACTCAGATAGTTACATATTATAATACTAATGTCAGCGGCAGCTCGATTGTTACCTCGGGCTCTTCCATTAGTATATCTGGTTCGGCAATTGTGATTACACCAGCAGCAATTACAACCGGAACAGCAGTAACTGTAACCTGCTCTGCCATATCAACTACCGGCTCATCGATTGTTACCTCGTGCCCTGCTATAACCCTCACACCAGGCTCCATTAATATCACCGGATCGGCAATTAAGCATCCCGGTCCCGGTCTTAACGGCTTTGTAAATGGTACAAAGGGTAAGCTCAATGCCCTATCAAAAAGACTTAATGAGGTTGAGAAAAGCATCAAGGCAATTACAGCAGATCAAGCCAATGCTGAGCAGTATAATAAGCTCTTGGCAAGACTCAATGCCGCAAAAGAAAAATTACAGGCTGATATAAAGATTCTGAACAGTCTAAGCACAGTAAAGCCAATTCAAAAACTACCGGCAAAAGGCAGGTAGCTTCAATTATTAACAAATTGCATGCAAACTCAAATCCCGTTTTATACATGGTGCAGTGTTTCCCTCCGGGCAGACACTGCACCTTTTATTTGTAATAGGAACACACAGGCGTAAGCTGCACATGTCCATTTTTCAATACAATAGCTTAATATTGCTTTCAGGCCAGTCTCTCAGCCTCATAACCGTATTGGATAGATTTGAGTACCCGTTGCCTATAAAGAAATCACATTGAGCAGCAAGGTAAGTATCCTTAATTATTTCAATAGTATCCTTTACAAGCTCAACCCCCTTATGCCGCTTATTGGGATAGTCAAGGAGACAGGTAGCGATACGCTCCTTCAGAGGCACCTTTTTGCTGTCTGTATAAATAAGGAGGTCATTTTTCCCATAAAGCTTCTTATATTCCGAAAAAACCTTATTGGAGTCGGTTACAACAAATATATGCCTGGCGTTATATTTTACTATAAACTGCCATACATTGGGTCTGTAAAACTCATTGAGATCATACAGCTGGGCAACCTCATTAACGATTGCATCTCCCCTGACATGTACTCCAATGATGGGCTTTTCATCCCTGAAGTTAGGGTTGGTATTCAGAAACCTTTTTATTTCCTTGGTAATCACCGGCTTAAGCTTCAGATATGTGTCAAACAGCTTGCGGTATATCTGATGTGAGGTTTTCCCATATGCCCAGTGGTTATTTTTTACATAGGGTATTATTGCTCTCAAAGGGTAATATATATCACTTACCACAACATTTGCATCACTTTTCAATAAACTTCTTAGATCTCTGTTTTCCAGCCTCAGCCTTTCAGTATCCTCGGCAAGAACATTATCAAATTTCCATAGGTAGGGGTAGTAAGTAAATTCCTTAGACACTACATCATGGTAGGTATAATTTGATACCGGTTCAAAGAAAAATTCATAGGCGTTTGTTGTCAAGGATTCGCTGTAGAGGCTCTCCATTCCCCAATATACCACCGGAATTCTATTTGTTATCTCTGCTGCCAGAATTTGGCACATTACATGATCAACCTCACCCCAGAGGCTGTTACCTAAAGCCTTAATTAAAAGAAATCTATTCGACATAAGTATTAACACCTCCGTATAATTCCGGGTAATCCGTTCTGTGGCATTCTGCCTCTCTAATCCTCTTCTTACCTTCTGCCTTTACCCTCCTTTTAGCCAATTTTATTTCACCCTTTAAGTCTCTGTAAAATAGAACGATGCTCTTTTCAGGCCAGTCTTTTAACCGCTTAACTGTATAAGACACATTTGAATAACCATTGCCTATAAAGAAATCACATCTGGCTGCAAGATAGGTGTCCTTTATTATCTCAATACCCTTCCGCCGCTTTATGCTGTAATCCTGCAAATGGGGAGCATCCCCGGTAGCATTTATCAGTCCTCTTCTGCATTCGGTAAATACCACCCTTGAACCATACTTTTTCTGAAAATCATCAACAATCTCTTTACAATCAGTCAGCAGAAGAATTTTTCCGATATTGTAGCTTTTCAGAAACCCCTTAATTTTCTCATGATATTGCTTATTTAGGTGTGAGAGATTTTCCACCTCTCTGACCTTATCCCCTCCTCTTATATGAACTCCCAGAAGGGGTCGGAATTCCTGCATTTCCTTTATATAAAACTCATCTATTTCCTGTTCAATATCCTGCTTCAGCCTTATATATTTATCAAATAGACCCCTGTAAATCTGATGGGCTGTCATGCCATAAGCCCAGTGCTCTTTAGGGATAAAACTTATAATCGGCCTTATAAAGTAGTGCACATCACTGACCACTACATTTGCATCACTGCTCAGCATTTCTCCCAGATTTCTGTAAGCCCATGCCACCTTATCCAGATCCTCAATTATGATATTCTCATAATTCCAGACAGGGGGGTAATAGGTATATTCCTTATTTGCAATATCAGAAAGGGTATACTGGGAAACAGGCTCGAAATACAGGTCAAAAGCGTTGGTTTTGAAGGATTCTCCGTAAAGACTGTTGGTTCCCCAGTATATCACAGGCGTTCTATTTGTTATCTCCGCTGCCAGCAGCTGTCCCATAACATGATCCACATCCGACCAAAAGCCGCAGCCCCAGGACTTGATTAATAAGAATCTATCACTTGTCACCGGCTGCACCTCCATCATTGCGTCTGAATTTTCCAAATAGCTTTTTTACTATCCGAAGGAAAAGATTACTCCCATTCCTGACAATAAGCCTAGCATTTATGGGGTATTTTTTGCTTTTATACAGCCAGTACAGAAGCTTTACATTTTTGACAGGCCAATCCTTCATACGTGTTACGGCATGTGAGAGATGGGAAAAATCATTTCCGATGAAAAAATCGCACTTTGAAGCGATATATGCATCTTTTATTGCCTCAATGCCCCTTCTTCTTTTAATCAGTGCACTCTCCATATATGTTAGCTCCTGATCCCGCGACAGTCGCTTGCAATCTGTATATACGACCATTGAGCCATATGCCTTGACATATTCCTGTACCGTGTCCTGACAATCTGTTAA
>JAEZIV010000216.1 GCA_023436515.1 Bacillota bacterium | reverse complement strand
TTTTGATACTGTCTATGCTGACATCTCCCAACCGTCGGCACTTTCTTCATACTGTGGGTTACCCATAGAATGCATACTGTACTATCATTGATTTCCGGCTTTCCACCGCTTTGATATACATCCCCGGCTACCCTGAAGCCTATGTGCTTGTTATTATCTACAATACTAAATGCTCTTATGCAATCTGCGTTCTCTGCTATTAATTGCAGTATTCGGCTTTCTAGTGAACTTCTACTGCTGAAACTCTCATCGTATACCCCGTTACCTTTTTTATAGCTGAGCTTGTATGTAGGCTTAGACCAATGGATATTACTACATACCGGGGTCCATTAATACTTCTGGTGACCTATCAGAATATAACGCCTTCATTTATGTACCCAATTACTCTTTTCATAATGCTTATTTCCTCCATAGTCTTATATAAAATATTCTTTTGAACTTAATTATTTGTCATTACAATTAACCGGCTTGTCCATATGATAAATGCATTCTGTTCCGATTAATCCTTATTTTAAAAGTACGATTCTCTAATGTGACAGCTAAATCTCTTCTCCATTGTAGCTTATTCTTTCATATGGGTTTATTTCCATATTTATACACTATATTTATCGTTATTCAATTTCTCTTCAGAAATTTATATCTAGAAAGTATTTAATCAAATTAATCATCAATCCAACTTTCCTTCCATGATTCAGTTAATGCTGATATAGCTAACGACGTAACTACACCTGCTGCAAAGGCCCACCCTACTCCAGGAATAAAGGCTGATATAGCCACCAAAGTTCCAGCTGAAACCACCATTGACGTTATATCAACGGTACCCACGGTTTAAGCAATCTATCATCCATGAGTTATCTTCACCCGTCCCCTGACCAGTCTTACCTGTTTCCTTGATCTCATTAACCGAATATCCATTTTGTTTAAGGAACGCTATAGCTTCAACTGCAGTAGTGTCAACGTCTATTGCCTGTTTTGTATAAATATTGTATAACTTGATTTTATCAAATGGTATTCCTTGCTGCATGCTTTTTATAATGCTTTCCTTGACATAATCCGGCACATTGCTGTTTGTTGGGTCTAATAGTCTATCTATACTGGCATTTCCTGTCCTTGTAGCTCTACCTTGCTTATGTATAGCTTGTGGTTCTTCCATTGAAATTACTTTTGTAGCATAATTAATCGTTTTACTTTCTAACTGTTCTATCAGCTTTTCTTCTTCTATTTCCCGCTGCTTATACATTGCGAACGCCGCGTTAAGCTTTTTAGCATTATCCCAAACATGCTCGCAAAGAGTTTTTGAATCAGCCTGAATATCTCTTATTTTGTCTTCTATTTCCTTGATTGCTTTTTTGACTCCGACTTCTGGTTTTTTGATTTAGCTGCTTTAACAACATCACCATTTTTATCGAATACCGTCACAATAAACCCCTGAGTCTTCCAGTGAAGACAGGAGTACTCGCTTGCCTTCTTTGAGCTAACCGGGAAAACAATGTTATTGCTATTTCTCCTCGATATACCTAAAGGCACGTGGTCGCAAGCGACCACTGCCAAAGCACAACCCCCGGCAGTGCCGGCGTTGTAGCGGCTCGGGTATAGGTGATCGGAATGACTAGTTGTGTGTGGGGTAGGTGGTCGGTAAAGCCGTAAATTACCCGTAATTCTAATATAAAATAAGTGGTCAAAATTGAATTAATGACTGTCTTGTTAATTAATCGTTATTAAATATTTCATCATTATCTTTTCTTATTTCTTCTATCATCTTGTTCATGGCTTTTATATCAAAAGCTCCTTTTCTCTTCCATGAAAGATAATACAGTTTAAGCCAATAGCCATCATCTTCCATGTATGTTTCAAGTACTTTTCTAATGTTCTCCTCTGTCAAACTCCTAACGATAATATCTGGTGATGACGCTGGGATATAATCTATTCCTTCTTTATCCATGTACCAGTAATAATTCTTTGGCGTTGTTACAATAAAAGTATAATTCATACCATCATCAGTCTCTACGAAAACATCAATGTTTGCATCATCAATATCTTTAATTGATGATAAATCAGTAGGAAAACTTATTTTCACTATTTTCATATAAAACTACACTCCTCTAAATATCGTCTATAGATATTAACACTATTTTTTATATAATTTTTCTAGCATATTAATTACTTTTTGTTCATTATCTTTATTTGCTTTTCCTAGAATCTCCATTACTCCATTATTCATTCTATAGAATACTCTTGCTTCATTTCCACCTCTTAGATAATAAATATTTCCAAACAAATGCTCTGTTCCTCTTCCAGGATTACCTCCTGCAATAAACTGCTTAATGACATTATTTATTTGTTTTTGTACTACTTCATCAGCCCCAGCTTGCTCTGCATATTTAACAAGAGTTTTGTTATTTTTTATAAGTGAAGTAACACCTTTCAATGCAATTTTTTCTTCACTTGCACCTGTAAAGAGTCAATTACAAAGCCCATGCCTTGTCTAACATTATTTTTTGTGTCACTAATAGTTATATCTTGAAATACATTAACAACTTCAAGCAACTCATCTCTTTGGAATTTACTTATACTTTCCGGTGTACCAACTATTCCGTTTAATATATCAAGTGCACCTTCTGTTAATTCCTTAGCATGTTCAAGCCACCAACCAGCACCTTCAGAAGCGTTAGTTCTTACCTTATCTGCAGCACTTACTAATTTGTCCCTTTCTTCTTGGCTACTTGCAACATACCATTTTATTGTATATTCTAACAAAAGATATTTGAATCATCATACTATAATTTTCGTCACTTTTTTGCCAAATTGGACATACAGTATTCCCCGCCCCCTCAGGATATTTATATGAATATCCATTATTCAATAGATTAGTTATTGCTACAGTTTCATCAGCATCTATCTCTATCTTTGCGCCTGTATATAGGTTATATAGGGCTACTTTTGGACAATTATATGAATGACCATTATTCAATAAATTGGTTATTGCTGCAGTTTCATCAGCATCTATCTCTATCTTTGCGCCTGTATATATGTTATATAACGTTACTTTCTTATTTTGTGAGTTGTATGTAGAAAGCTTCTTGCTACTTTGTGTATCGCTGAAAGTTATTCTTTCAACAGATGGGTCAAATACTGTTATTGTACATTGTTCTATCAGCTT
>JAEZIV010000204.1 GCA_023436515.1 Bacillota bacterium | reverse complement strand
GTATAAACACTGACCTTTGTCTGATCAAGATATTCAACCTCGCCATCTATTGAAGCATAAAGATTTTGTCCATCCTCAGAAGCATAAACATTTTTGCCTCTTGGTAATATCGCAGGCTTTCCACTTACTGCAGGTATAGCCTTGCCCTTTACTGTCATGCCCTGGGTGCCCATAACCGGCGGAACCAGGGAGCAAAGCAGCTGCCCCTGCTTGACACACTGTATTAAGTTTAATTCTCTGTAATTGACTCTGCCATCCTCTAAAATAGTTGGTGTTTTGTCTAATGCTGTATCGAAATGATAAATAACAGAACCATTCTTACCATTTTGCGCAGGAATTCCCTCTGCGACACAAATGGCTTCATTGTAGATAGGATTTGCACTGCAGAAATTTATAATCTCCTCTTTTACGCCATATGTAACATTTTGACTTCTAAGAGCTGAAATTATATCATCACTGCTGATTTTTACATTATCCTCGCTGGAATAGAGAGTTAAAAAAGCTTTTAACTCATCGGGCGAAACCGTAACTACGATTCGTAAATCATTAGAATTTGCCATAACCTCTCCTTTAAGACTCAAGCATTATTTTATGTCTGAACAATTTGCCTTTCATCCTTAAAAGTGCTTTAGTATGCAACTGTGATATTCTGGATTCAGTAACATTCATTATGGCACTTATTTCTTTTAAAGTAAGCTCTTCGAAATAATAAAAAGTAATTACCGCTCTCTCTTTCTCTGGTAATCTATTTATAGAATCGGCCAGAAGCTCTTTTATCTCATTAAACTCCAAATATGCTTCAGGCTTGTCCTCTGCATTATCACTGGCTATTTCTAGACCTCTTTCATAATTTTGCTCCATAAACTCTTCCAATGACATCATAGAAGAAACATTGACATCATTAAGTAATTTATAGAATTCTTCCATACCGATACCAAGCCTTTCAGCCACTTCCTTATCAGTTGCTGAATGTCCGGTTTCATTCTCTATCTCTGAATATACTCTTTCGAGCTCCTTGTTTTTTTGTCTCAAGGATCTTGGAACCCAATCCAGGTCTCTTATACTATCTATAATTGAGCCTCTAATCCTGAGAGAGGCATAGGTTTCAAACTTAGCTCCTTTTGTGATATCGAACTTATCAATAGCATCAATAAGCCCAAAGGCCCCATATCCTACCAGGTCATCAAATTCTACATTTGATCCAAAGTAAATACTTAATCTTCCTGCAACAAACTTAATTAAATATGCGTAATGTATTATTATCTTTTCCTTTGCTGAAGGGTCCTTTGTTTCGTTATACTGTTTCCAAAGCTGATTTATGTTATTACCACTAAGCATGTAAATCCCCCATTTGTCTTACTATATATATCACTGAAGTCTATTCATTAACTTTTGTCCTGATTGCTTGTGATAAATCTAGTGGAGAAAAACCATCGTCTATACTGCTGTCAGCAACTAAATCCAGATTAGTTCCTAAATGATCTTCCTGCTTAAGCTTCTCAGCTCTTTCCAGTTCCATTAATCTAAGTTCTTCAAGTTTCTGTAGCTTTTCGGCTTCATCCTTTTTTCTGTTTTGCTCTTCAATAATTCCAGTCAGTGTTTTACTCACAATTATTCCTAGTAAATAAAAACAAATCAGTGCTACTATCATTCTGACACATGTTTGATTTGTACTGGCGTTATGCATTATACTAACCAAACCGGTTATTAGTGAAGCCGTCATAGCCAAAAGAAACGGTATTTTCATAATTGTCTCCATTCTTACCTCTCATTTACGCCTTATGCGATTGAAAGAAAAGCCTCTTTGGGCTCTGTAAAGAATATCTACATTCTTTTCTTTTGTATGTAATCGTATGTATTCCCTATTATATTTGTTTTACCCCAGAACCTATAGTCTTAACCATAAGCTTTCCATCGTGTGAGTAAATTTCAATAGTACGTCCATAGTTTCCCCCAGTATCTTCAGATATTACCGGGATATTCAATTCCTTTAATTTTTCCTTTGATGCTACAACATTCCTGTAGCCAATTCTCATTAAATCCGATCCTTGACTGAATGCAAACATTTGGGCTCCGCCGGCGAGCTTTGCAGTAATACTATTCCTTTTTGCACCTAATCTAATCATGTCTTCTACCAGTTGAACAATAGCGGTATCAGCAAATTTGGCCTTATTACTGTTGTTTTTAGCCTGTTCGCTGCTTGGCAGCATTACATGGGCTAATCCAACAATTTTGGTTACCGAGTCATAGAGTGCAACCCCCACACAGGAGCCTAACCCAAGTGTTGTAATCATACAAGGATGATGGGCTGAATTCAGGTCAGCCATACCAACCTTCACAATTTCTATATCCATTATTCTATTACTCCCAATGCTTTTAATAAAACCTCATATGATTCAATATCAGGAACTAGAAGAAAATCTCCTAATACTCGTGTAGTTCCTTCGCTGAATTCGGTTTCTATATATAACACAGAATCTCCGACTTTGCCAAACTCTATTGCTGGAACACTTAATATAGCGCCAGCCATATCTATTGCAAGTTGAGGAATAGACGGCAAAATCTTTAAATTGGTCAATCCAGCCAGGGCATTTAAATAGGAGCCTGTTAAAATATTCCCGATCTCCTTTAATGCTGACAACTCCATTTCATCAAAATCCATACTTGTTGAATCATTGCCAATGAGAATATTTACAAGCTTCCTGGCAGCCTGGTTGTCTAAAATAAACATCATATTTCCGGTAAGATCACCCGTAACACTGAGTAAAATACCCACTACAATAATTTCTTCGCCGCCCAGCATTTGGCTTACTTTATCAAAGCCCATAATCTTGACCTTTGGTACAGCCATATCCACCTTTTTATCTATCATTTTAGCAAGAGAGGTTACGGCATTGCCAGCACCAATATTTCCGATTTCTCTGAGCACATCCATTTGAAGATTATTTAACTCATCAAAACTAATTACCATTGCTTATACCTCGATTAATATTTTTTATCAAAGCTTAACTAATTTCTCAAAGTTTATTAAGGTCACTATTTCGCCGCCAATCTTACCAATACCGGAAATATACTCGGCAGCAGCACTGTTTATAAGACTTGAAGCATTCTCGATATCATTACCTGATAACTGAATTGTCTGCAAAACCTGATCAACAATAACTCCTATTGATACCTCTTCAAGCTTCAAAATAATTATTCTTGTCTCATCGGTTTCCTCAACCTGAGGTAAACTGAACTTTGCTCTGAGGTCCATAACCGGAATAATATCGCCTCTGAGATTAATTACTCCCTTAATGTAGTCTGGTGTCTTAGGAACCCTTGTTATTGTCTTCATTCTGTCAATGGTTGTTATGCTTAAGGAATCTACACCAAATTTCTCTTCCCCAAGGCTAAAAACTATAAATTGCCTTGAATCAAAATCATTTAAAACTGCTTCGGCCATATTCATGCCCCCCTTATGTAATAGAGTTTACATCAATAATAAGTGCAACATTACCGTCACCTAGGATTGTAGCTCCTGCAAGATATTTTATGCCTGTGAGTAACTTCCCAAGGGATTTGATTACTATTTCCTGCTGGCCTATTACACTGTCAACTACAAGACCTGTCAGCTTTTCGCCTTTTCTCACAATAACTATCTTCAGCTTATTCTGAGCTTTTGTGTCGCTATCAGGAACTTCAAGTGAATCTGCAAGTCTTGTTATTGGAACAACCATGTTCCTGAGCAGAATTACTTCCTGACCCTGGACAGTCTTGACATCCGCGGCCTTCCATTCATATATCTGATAAATAGAGCCTAAAGGAATTGCATATTTCTCACATCCCACATTTACCAGCAGGGCTTGATAGATGGCCAGAGTCAATGGGAGCTTTATCAGGAACTTACTTCCTTTGCCGCTCTGAGTTTCTACTTCTACAGTACCACCCAACTGCTCGATTTTTGTCTTAACAACATCCAGTCCAACACCTCTGCCTGAGAGCCCGGTTATCTTATCTGCAGTACTGAAGCTGGGTCGGAATAATAATTCTATAGCCTCTTGCTGTGACATGGAATTTGCAGCTTCTCTGGTAACAATTCCATTTTCAATGGCTTTTGCTTTAACTTTTTCTATGTTTAAGCCCGCACCATCGTCAGTAACTTCGATAATAACATTATTACCCGACTGATAAGCAGTCAAATTAATTCTACCAATCTCCGGCTTGCCCAGCATCTTCCTCTTGTCTCTAGACTCAAGGCCATGGTCACATGAGTTTCTGAGCAAGTGTATCAGTGGATCACCGATCTCGTCAATAACGGTTCTATCAAGCTCAGTTTCTTCACCTGACATAACCAGTTCAATCTCTTTGCCCAGATCCTTTGCTATATCTCTAATCATCCTTGGGAATCTGTTAAATACTGTTTCAACAGGTACCATTCTAACCTTCATAACAGCGTCATTTAGGTTTGTAGTGATTCTTTCCAGGTACTCAAGGGTTTCATGATATTCTTGAGGCTTTGAGGTAATATCTGTTCCTTCAAGTCTGGTCTTGGTTATTATCAATTCACCTACAAGGTTCATAAGTATATCAAGTCTGTCAATATCAACTCTAACAGTTCTTTGGGTCTTTCTAGGTGCATTATTGACAGCTGACTGTTTCGAATTGTCCTGAGCATCTAAATCCTTTACCGCTGTGGCTTCAATCAAATCAGGTTTATTTATGGCAATCTCAGTCATTTCTTCAGCTTCAGCCTGAACTGCTCCGGATAAGGCAAACTTGTCCATATGTACAATTATTACCTCGTCTACCTCAGCTATAGAATTGAGCTCCTTGAAAAAGAGCTTTTCATCATGCTTTGATACTACTACAACAGTAAATTCAAAGTCAAACTTCTCATCCTCAATATCCTGAACAATAGGCTGAGACTTGATTATTTCGCCGTAACGCTCAAGTGTCTGAAATAGAATGAATGCTCTTGCAGACTTCAGCAGACAGCCCTTATTCAAAAGAATTGTGATCTTGAGCGCACTCATTCCCATATCAATTGCTTTATTTACCGCATGCTGTTCAAACTCATCAAGCTCCATCTGAGCAGTAGCATGCTTACTATCAACTTCTGGTGTTTTCACCTGCTCAGCCGGTTTAGCTTCAGGCACCTTTTCAATTGCACCCTTGTTTTCCAGTATTTCATTCAGACTGGCGATAACGGTTTTATATTCCTTATCTCCCTCACCACCAGTAGAAATAACACTGTTTACATAGTTTTCAAGAGCATCGAGACACTTGAAAAGAACATCAACCAGTCCGGATGTAACCTTAATCTCATCATTTCTTATAGCATGAAGTACATTCTCCATGTCATGGGTCAGCTTGGTCATTTTTGTAAAGCCCATTGTACCCGCCATACCCTTGATTGTATGAGCAACTCTAAATATCTCATTTAATACATCCTTGTCACCAGGATCCTTTTCCATTTGTAATAAGCATTGATTGAGACTCTGAACATGTTCATTTGCCTCTTCAATAAATATTTGCAAATATTGACTCATATCCATATTAACGCACCCCCAAATATTGAATAATCTCTTGTGATATTTTTTCTAGTGATACTACCTTATCAACAGCGCCTGTCTGTATTGCCATTTTGGGCATTCCAAATACTACGCTTGAATCTTCGTCCTGGGCTATTATGTAGCTTTTGTTAATATCCTTAAGCCTTTTGACACCGACACTGCCGTCGGCACCCATACCTGTCATAATGACACCAATGATATTTTTCAGCCCAGTATCAGATAAAGAATTCATCATTACATCAACTGAAGGTCTGTGCCCACTCACCGGGGGGGACTTGTCCAAATT
>JAEZIV010000163.1 GCA_023436515.1 Bacillota bacterium | reverse complement strand
CTGATACGCCGGGCGGCGGATTAGGACTTATTTTTGATTTATCTGCTTTAACAACATCACCATTTTTATCGAATACCGTCACAATAAACCCCTGAGTCTTCCAGTGAAGACAGGAGTACTCGCTTGCCTTCTTTGAGCTAACCGGGAAAACAATGTAATTGCTAACTCTCCCCTTCAATATATCTTACTGTACTAAGTGGAATAGCTTGCTGAAAAAAATACTTACGGCCTCCAAGATAGCCAATCCTTACATCATAGTCTTTTTCAAGCCAGGTATTTAGTTTTGCCCCTTTACCAAATCCTTCTTCAACATTTATACAAGATGTAACATAGCATCGCATTACACCTCTTACTCTGACTGAGCCTGAAGCATCTTCATACATCATTGAAGTATCACTGTAGAATTTACCTTTAACTATGACCTTATCCTCATTATTACTTTTCCACCAACGATCAAGGACCGTTTCACTTGATGCAAAAGGTCTAATGGCATCCTTAAACACCTTTTCCCCCTTACTATAGTCGACATTCCAAAGCCCCTCTATTGCACCTGTGGCAAATACTATATAGTCCGTTATACGAGATGCATCTAGCTCCTTCATTGCCTCAATAAATTCTTCATTCGGTTTGGTAAATCCCAACCCACTATCGTCACCAATATTTATTTCATATGAGTTCAGTCTTTTCTTTTCTTCAAGTGTTATAACACGGTCAGGCTTTGGATTTGTTCCCAGCTCCTCACCAAAGTTCTGGTTTTCCTTTATTGATATGTTTACAGTGTGTGTTTTTCCGTCCCAGGTTACTACTGCTCCAAGGGCTTCACTTACAAAACGTACCGGTACCAGTATTCTCCCGTTTTTATTTGTGGCTATGGTATCCATTGTCTTCTTTACACCGTTGACGGTGTAGTCTTTTTTATCTGCATATAGCACTACCTTATTTTTATCCTTTATCAATACAACTGATTTATTGCTTGCCACCCAGGTTACGGTAGCTCCAAGTGCTTCACTGACAAAGCGTACCGGTACCTGTACTCTGTTGTTTGCATCCAGACAGGGCTGTGTGTCCGGGAAGCTAATATTCTTTCCGTTTACTACTACCTTGATGGTTGCACTTGTAGCCGCTTTCGATGTCTGTCCACCAATTGTTAAGCCCATTGTCAGTATCATTGCAAATGTCAGTATGTACCCAATTACTCTTTTCATAGTGCTTATTTCCTCATCTTCCTTATATAAAATATTTTTTAAACCTTAATTATTGGTTGTTACAATTAACCGGCTTGTCCACATGGTAAATTCATTCTGTCCGGTTATCCTAATTTTTAATTCCTTGACATAATCCGTCACATTACTGTTTGTGGGGTCTATTAGCCTATCTACTGGCTTAATTTAAACCCTTTTAGGTCAGTCTTTATAGGCATTAGATTTATATCATTAAAATAATCGTCTCGTGCCATTACGATGAATACACTTTTTTTACCCTCTCTGTCATATGCTGTAAATATAATGTCCAAATTTGAACCATCACCTATCCAAAAATAATAAAAAAACGTGTTATCTATTTGTTTGACTTCATTTAGTCTCTTTAAATCATCCTCATTTAAAGTCATCAACTGATCTTTTGCAGTATTATAAAAATACATTCTTATTGGCTGTTCACTTTCTTCTTCTTTGTATTCTAGCGCAAGCCAGCCTTCTCTATCACTAGATACATTTATGAATTTGCCCTTAACAGGCAGTTTTCCCAAGTCATATTCTTTCAGCACCTTATTGGCTTTAGCATCGTATACTCTCAATATGTTTTTTTCTCTATCGATTTGATATAGACTATAATTTCTAGCATTTGATTCTTTTTGTAGAAATAACTTATCATTATATCCACAGAGTGTTTCCCAGTTTTGCATTTTATTACACTCTATTAATTGAAGGGTTTCCGTATCGATTGTTAATAGGTCATTATTTAGTTTCGAGCTTATTATAGCCCTGTTTTCGTATGCCATCTCTACAGTATAATCGGAAAGCTTAAAGTCGTCTGGAACCTGTACTGCCTTGTAAAATATTAATTCCTGTCCTTCAAAGCCTGCAACTATTACTATGTTGTTTTCGTCATCAAACATTATAAATCTACTGTTCTTAGGTGTAGTTTGGGTACGCCTTTCCATATAATATTCATTGCTGATTGCATATCCATTAGTACTATTTTTTACCCAATCTTCAAAGTTGAAAATACGGATTTTATTGCTTAAGTTTTGTGGTAAGTAGTAAACCTTATTACCTAAAGAATATAAATCAATTGCTCCATAACAGGCATAAATTACAGTTTTTCCAGATATGTCTTGGCTGATAATAAGCCCCCGATTTTTATTAATCCATACATCACTGAGCTCATTTGCATTATCATCAACACTGTCCAATAAATCCGGTTCATATTCTATAGTTTCACACTCAATTTCTTCACCCTCTAGCTCCTCCACATTCTTATATTGCTGTGAAAAAAGCATTGGAGTCTCTGTATTTACTTTTTCTGAAGAATTTGTTGTAGCACTCACTTCAGCTGAGCTAGTATCTATTGGGACTTCATTTATTGATGGCTCAGTTGCATTATTGGCATTATTAATACTATTATCATATAATGATGTCGTAGTTGGTTGTTTTGAAGGGCTTACTTCTTCTACATTAGACTTTTCACACGCAGTTGCTGAGAACACAAATATTAGTATCAGTACCAGACTAATTTCTTTTAACCTTCTCATAGCTTGCCTCCTTAATGAATCTATTTCTTTTCAGCACACTCAATAAGTTTCATAATAACCAACTCATCATACGTTGCTGTTGATCCAAACCCATTTTCTTTTTTAAATTTGATTAACGCTTTTTCAGTGGTTTCATTCATTATTCCACACACTCCATCTATTCCAGACTTACCCAAATCATATTTTAGCACCCTCAAGCAAGACTGTATTAGAAGAATATCAGGTTCAATTTCCATTCCACATGTTTCACGTTTATTTTTTTCTATACCATTAACCTTATTAACAACTGCTGTTATCTTATTCTGTACATTCGATGGCAATGGTTTATATCTATAAGCATAGTACCAAGAATTAAGATCAGGTATTTGTACTCCATTTGTTTCTATTGGCTGTATGTGCCAGTTCTCCCTATCCTTTTCCGCGGTACCATTACCTTTTGTTAAAGGTTTAAATAATCCATATATCTCTAGTGTTTTCTGGTTAGCTGTACTTAATGTATATTCTAAATTCTGCAGCCAAGTGCTTTTGGTATCAGCTGCCATCCCCCAATTGTGCCTTCCAAAGCCAGGAAATGCGGCTAAACTTCCTGTACCAGCAATATATTTATCCCAAAAATATTTTTGTCTATCGTAATCTCTTAATCCCTCTCCAAACCTAAAATATTGCTTATTATCCCTTGCCAATGCAGCTAGTCTAGCTCTAAATACAGGGTCTATTTCATCCATTGTACTTGAATCGCCATTTTCTAATACAAACTGTGTATAAAAGTAAGGGTTGGCTGTGAGATACTTGCTTTTATCCAGTTTAGATTGTACATTCTTAAACTCTATCTTCCATTTTTCATCTATAAATAGTACTTCCTTTTTCAGAGCCTCAATTGTGCTATTTCCATAGGTTCCTGAATATTTATTGTGGGCAACTTTGACAATAGTCTGTTCAACCTCCGGATGAGACTTCTGAAAGTTATATAAGGCCTTAAGAGTGCTCATACCAATTGCACCATCTACTCCATTTTCAAATGGACCAGAATTGCCAATATCATATTCATCAGAATTCCCTTTTTGAAAATCAGCATAATTATCTAATATCCTGAGATAGTACTGGACATATAGATTCTCCTTCATCTTTGGATTAGCATTTTTATTACCCATAAATATTTTATTGACTATATCATCGATACCCTTCTCACCAATACTTAAGGTACTATTAGGAATATAGACGTTTTTTACAGTTGATATTTCACTTGCGACTTCTGCCTTTGACTCATCAAGCTTGACTACCTGTTTCTTTAATTCTGATAAAGTAGTCTCTTCAACTACTCCCCAATTAGCACCTTTATTACCATCTGGAAGATATTTATCTTTAAACTTATTAACTGCTGCTAATGTAACAGTGCCAAAGTAACCATATATTCCTCTGGTATTAAGAAAGCCTAATCTCTCAAGTAGCTTTTGAAACTCCATTATTTCCTGACTTTTAGCGGTATCTAGCTTATTTGAGCCCTCGCGAAGTGCATAGCTTTTTTTTGAAATTGTGTTATCGCTCTTTGTAACCACAGGGTTCTTAAGAGTATAACTTTTTGGTACTACCGTTTTTTGAGATACGTAATTTCTTAAAAGTGCAATCTTATTAACAGTGTAGGTCTTTGCTTTTATGTTCTGTGCCAGTTTTTTATATTTCTCTTCTTCTTCCCTATATGTATTAGCTGCATTTTTTAAGACTTTGACTATGCCATTGAATCTAGTTATAGTGGATTGTGACAGCATACGTACTTCTTTTATTATGGCATCTATTTCAAATGTTTTTTGCCGAACAGAGGTCTCTGAGTAATTGGCATTTATGGTTTGAATCAGTCGAGATATTTCATTATTTATGCCTGTTTCATTGATCTCTATTATTTGGCTCAGCCTTTTGATTTTATCAGCCAACGCCTCAACCTTTATTGGATCAACAGAGGTATTCATTGCTTCACCTACCTTTTTGTTTTTGAAAAAGTCCTTGTCATGTCAAACTTATGAGTCCATATTTACTATTGATGTGTCTGAAGTCCTAAAACCAACCCTTTATAAAACCTTGAGTCTTCTACCGGTACCTGTACTCTGCTATTGTCTGTACACCAATTGTTAAGCCCATTGTCAGTATCCTTGCACAAGTCAGTATGTAGCCAATTACTCTTTTCATTTTATACAGTTATCCTATTTTAGAGAGTATAATCTTTTGATGTTGCATGGAAATCATTTTCTCATTGCAGCTCTTCTACCTTTATGGATTTGATTCCATATTTATACACTACTTGACCAGATTATTATACTATTTGTTCTATTTTCTTACAATATTATTATTATAAGTAAAAAGAATTACTGCTGCACGATAGACTCGCTGCCGAATACCCCACAATGCAGGTATGCTAGTTCGTTTGCAGGCTCATGGAGGCATCTCCTGGTACATAAGGTATGAAATCCGACTGAATTCTTACTTAATCTAGCTTTTTATTTCGTTGAGAACAGAAGATTGGGTAGGGTATTGACGGAAATTAAATGAATTGGTAAGATTTACAATAGTAAACATTTAAATACTGACTTAATCTATGAATAGGCTATGAAAAATGATAAATTCTTTTTTATGTATACTTGTAGACGAAAGTAAATAGAAAGTGCATTAAAAACATGAACGAAGTTTATCAAAGTCTGTAAATGGTACATTAGTAGCAGTACAGACAGGTGTATCTGTTGTACCTAAAATATAAATAATATATGAGTAGTGATGAAGGAAAGGATTTTCTTTATGAAAAAATTTATTTTTACATGGGTTTGTATAATAGCAATCCTGATGATATGCATAATGTTTTCAGGGTGCACCGACTCCATAGTAGATAATGCTATTACACCACCAACCACGTCTATAGATACTGTTAATTCATCACGTTCAGTAGCGTCAGTCGGGAATACAGATATTCAAGATTATACATCCGACAATGCAACCAAGGATGGTTGGACATATTTCATAAATGAGGATGATAACTATAGCATCTACAAGAAAAATTCAGAGGGGGCAGAAAAGACTAAGCTTAGTGATGATGAGCGTGTAATTACCCTCTGTATTAAAGAGGATTATATTTACTACACAATTTTAGCCCCGGAGGACGGAGTGCCAAAATTATTCAAAATAAATGTGGATGGTTCTGATAGGCAGGTTGTATGTGATGTTGAATTTTTGGGAGACGTAGCTCAGGAGAACATTACATCAAGCATAAAGGGAAATTCAATCTTTTTTAAGGTTGAACCCTTACGTCAACCGACAGACAATGAGACTGATAAGAAGAATGAAGATAAGAGAATTCTAAATGGAACTCATACATATGAAGTAAGCCTAGAAAAAAAATCAAGTAGTATTATTCAGACTGAACGCAATGCTTTTTTTTATAAGAATAATATTTCAGAGGTCACATATTCCGGAACCTTCGCCTTCGGCGAGGATTTGCAGAAGCTCGATGTTAAGCTGAGAGTCAAAGAGGTTGCAAAGCTAAAGGATGGAAATGTATATGAATTAAAACTGGAACCTGTTGATGGTGTTGCAGAGGAACGCTTGAATTTAGGCTACTTTTTCGTGCAAGAGAACACTGTAAGTAGATTTAGCGCTTCTGAAGAAAATCTGAAAGTTCTTAAATCCTCAGGTGAGTTACCTGCGGACAGCGTTATTGTCTGTCAGGAGCAAGCGCTTAAGGACAAATTGGGAGAAGACGAACCTGGTTTTCATTATTACATCCAAGTTGACGGAAATACGATAAATTTTCATTCCTATAACAATGAAACTGAGACTGGCTATTTTGAGTCTTTTGTCTGGGAAAAGAACAAGGGGCTGGTAGGCTACAGGAGTGGTTTTGGTGCTGAAAATGATTTGATAGAATTGCAAGTTAAGTAAGTGAAGGCATCCCTGAACGCAGTGAGATTTTGGTCTACCAAGAACAGTATTTAGATTAAAAAATGAAAGCATACCGAAATCTGCTCATGTTGATAGAAAAAAATCAGGTTTGATAGTGCTTGACACCCATTATTCTATATTTCTTCACAAAAAAACTTCCGAGATTTTAATTCTCGGAAGTTTTCAATTCAGCCATCAATTCACTTTAAACTCTCTTAGTTCCTCACTTAATTTTTCAGCTAGTTTCTGAAGTCCCATTACATATTTACCAAATTCATCCATAGTAGCATTAATTTCTTCAGCTGAAGCAGAAACCTCTTGTGAAGCTGCAGCTGTCTCCTGTGAAGTTACTGATATGCTTTCAATTTGCTTGCTAACCTCTTCTTTTCTGCCATTTATATTTAAAACCTGTTCTTTTATGCTATGAACCATATTAATCAAGTTATTTATTGCGGAATATATATCGTTAAAAATCTCTGTAGTTTCATCTACAGTTCTGGCTTGATCTATAACAATACTCTTGGACTCCTGCATGGCACTTACTGCTGTATTAGATTTATTTTTGATTGCTTCAACTATTCTTTTTATTTCCTCGGTTGAGCTCTTTGACTGATCCGCAAGCTTCCTTATCTCATCAGCTACTACGGCAAAGCCTCTCCCCGCCTCGCCTGCTCTGGCAGCCTCAATACTTGCATTAAGGGATAACAGGTTGGTTTGCTCGGTAATTTCATTAATGGTATCAGAAATCTTACTAATCTCTTCTGTACTT
>JAEZIV010000125.1 GCA_023436515.1 Bacillota bacterium | reverse complement strand
ATCCAACGCAGCCAATAGCGTATGCCAATCTCAAAACAAACATCTCAATTCCTCTTTTACCAAACTGAAGATAAAGGACTATCAGCATTATTATTGCTACAAGTACTGATATGATATTAAATAGGCCAGTACTAATCAGACTTGCAGGATCGAGTAATTGATACGATGATGATATCCCACATACTTCCCTCACTTGGTCGCTCATCCACTGAGTTATGTCCGCAAGATAACCATAGAGCACAGGAAATACCATTGCCATAGCAAGAGCTTTAAAAAAGTTGGTTGTTAAAAGCAGCGGATCAGTGTCAGGATCACCGTCTGTCCATAATACATAAGTTTCAAAGCCCTTCTTTAAAAACTTGAGTACTATCATTGAGACAGCCATACCCAAGCAAAGTATTTGGAGTTTTGACATAGCAACTTGCAGAATGTTCGCAACTTGCTGTAACTCTGGATTAGAACCAGGTACAGCGTTATTCGACACCATAGTGGGTAATGAGTTTTCAATAAATAAGGTCATCATGGCCAGGCCTTTAAACATTTGACCCAGCCATGCAGCCCCATCATTTATTATTGGTGTGAAAAGAAATTCAAGTATTTTATCCAATAGAACACTTCCCTTCTAAGTACGACGGCCTGTCGCACTGTGAGAGCATTTCACCGGAGATGAAATGCTCCGGCTAAATAGTTAAAGACCTGTGTCAATTGTTTTTCCGTAGTATGAAGCAAGCAGGACAATTGCAGCAGATACTAAAACAGCACCAAGAGTTGAAATGATAGTAACTTTTATTCTGTCATTCCATTTCTTTTGATCCATCTCATCTGCAGCTTGCCTTCTGATAAAAAAGTATACACCTAATAGCCCACCTGAAATCGGAGCTATTACAAGAAGCCATGTTCCAATGTCTTTCAGCAAGTTTTTTGTACCCGTTGCAAAGACGCTTGTACCAAACCCATCAGCAAATACCACCTGATTCCCTGCTAAAATGAAATATCCTATCATCATTGCTGCTATATATATTCTAAAAATCTTCTCACCAAATGTTCTTGTTCTTCTATAGATTTTCTTCGACGGTTTTTTCATTGTTATTACTCCCTTCATCATAATCTGTGTTATTACGGTCCACATTGTTTGTATTTGATTTGACCATTGAGAACCATGTATCCAATGCCTTTTCGAGATCAATAGGCACCTCATAAATTAGGTACTCCTCATCATCTACCTCCAGCAGCTGTGCAACATGGAAGGATGCTTTAAATTGCCTGTAAACTGCCGGATTGTGGGGTAGAAATACTCTGATGGTTTCATCAAGCTCCTGTCTCTCAACAACCTTTTCAAGCCAGGGGAAGATACCAAAAGGGAACTTCCGGGATACATTTCCACCCTCGTTTTTTCTTCGCTTTTTCGGCGTATATACAGCTTCAAAGGCTCTGAAGGCACCTAGCTTCTCCCATGCATAATTAATAAAGTACTGCATTTCCTTGTCCCGGGGCTTTGTTTCACGTAGTATGTAGTTTGAGAACTCTTCAGAGTTCACCTGAATACGCACGGTCTTTTCCTTGTATTCCGGAATATAGAACCGTGCATAGTCGGCAGCAACTACTATACCCATACACTCAGCTTCCCGGGTAGAGCATAAGCCAAAATTGATTTTCTGAAAGAACCTGGGCATATCCACGCTCTCAATTGTTAAATCGACAATACCGGGCTGTCCAGATTCCACCCTGACACGTACCTCCTTTCTGTCCAGAGCCATATACCTGGTCGACTCGTCCTCCTCATCATTCTGGTTGCTGTAGGCAAAATCTGTTCTTGTACCATTTACAACAAGCCTTGCCTTAAAGGGCTTGTTCTTTTTGGATTTGAATATCAGCTCCTCTGTTTCGCCCTGTTCCATGAGCTGCTTCAGGTGTGCCGGTGAAAGCAGCTTTCCTGAAACCGCCTTCCAAACGGTCATCCCACAGGAGCAGTACCACTTCTTATCATCTCCGTTCATGGGTTTCTTGCAGTTAATGCACAAAATCTGATCCAATACTTATCACGCTCCATTCTTAATTGATTTTATATATTGTTTTACTTTAGCTCTTAATCCGTTAGGTATCAGAGCAAAAATCATACAAACCATTGTTATAATTGCTGACCCAAAGAAAACTAACGGAAAGTACTTAATTTGGTATAAAGTAAATTGAAATAAAATGCTAAGTATTATTCCTAGAAATATAAATGTAGAAAAAATAACGGTTCTCAACATTTTCTTTTTCATATCACTTCTTACTATAAAAAAACTTGACACTGCGATAGAAAAAAGCGCAATGATTATAAGTATTACTAGCAGAATCTGATAAAATTGCATCATATCTACTTGATGTGTTTTCCCATACTTATTAAAGGCAGAATAAAAAATAACTCCTGAAATAATGACAGAAGTTATAATAAAAATAATTTCTATAGGGATTAGTATCTTTGATATCCTTTTAAAAACCGATTGTCTATCCATTTATTTCACCATCCTAGTAGTAATCTTCATCTCTTCGTATTGTTCTTTTCACTTGTGATGGTGCTGCTGGTGTTTCCTGAAGCATCTCACATACACGCTGCCAGTATTTCCAGCACTCGCTCCACAGCTCTATTTTCTCAGCTTCATGTTTTGAGATTCTTTCCGGTCTTTGCTTGTCTCGATACTCCCTAACTTTTGTGTTGTGTTCCTCATTACCAAGCCCCAGCATCTTATTAAAGTGCCATTTTGATAGGTCCGGAGAGTACATTATTACCGGATCTTCTCTTGATGTTACCAGGCTATATGGTCTTGCAATGCGCTTAACTTCTTCCGGCATTAATAAAGCCCTACCAATAAGATTTGTACTTGCTGAGGTAGAA
>JAEZIV010000100.1 GCA_023436515.1 Bacillota bacterium | reverse complement strand
TTGCTGGGACCGGTAAATGTATCTGCAATTGATGATTACATTAAAACAAAGGAGCGCTATGAGTTTATGTCTGTTCAAAAAAATGATATGGAACAGGCTAAGGACAAGCTTCACAAGATAATTCATGAAATGGTCCAAATAATGAAAAAGCAATTTATCGAGCAGTTCAAGCTTATAAACGAGAACTTTGGAATAGTATATCGTGAGCTGTTTGGCGGGGGGAGAGCAGAGCTGATAATCTCTGACCAGGAAAACGTGCTTGAAAGCGGTATTGAGATTGAGGTTCAGCCTCCGGGAAAGAAGCTACAGAATATGATGCTGCTATCGGGTGGTGAACGTGCCTTTACAGCCATCGCATTGCTTTTTGCAATATTGAGAATGAAGCCAACTCCTTTCTGTCTTTTGGATGAAATAGAGGCTGCCTTGGACGATGCAAATGTATATAGGTTTGGTGAGTATCTGAAAAAGTTTTCGAAAAATACACAGTTTATTATGGTCACCCACCGTAAGGGAACCATGGAGGCGGCTGATACAATGTACGGTGTAACAATGCAGGAACACGGTGTATCAAAGGTGGTATCCATGAAAATGGGGGAAATGGCGAGCTGATCTGTTGTGTAGACTACTGTGAACAGGATACGAAAACATACTTTTTTTTATTATTGCAGTACAATATAGTAATTAATTAGCCTGACAAATTAAGTTTAGGGCAGAAATGGGGAAATGATGGGCTTTTTTGATAAATTGAAGGAAGGTTTGATTAAGACCAGAAAGAGTATCAATGACAAAATAGATCAGGTACTTGTGTCATTTGGAAAGGTAGACGAGGAGCTTTTTGATGAGCTGGAAGAGATACTTATAACCTCAGATCTGGGAATAGAAACAACAATGAAGGTTATAGCCCAATTAAAGGCTAAGGTCCGGGATAGAAAGATAATTGATGCAATGAAGGTAAAGGACCTGTTGAAGGAAGAGCTACAGGAAATACTCTCTAATGGAAGAAATGAGTTGAAGCTTGAATCAAAACCGTCAGTTATAATTGTAATAGGAGTAAACGGGGTTGGAAAAACCACATCTATAGGTAAGATAGCCAATTTATATAAGCAGCAGGGTAAAAAAGTGCTTCTGGCAGCCGGAGATACCTTCAGAGCAGCCGCTATTGACCAGCTTGATATATGGGCTGATCGAGTAGGCGTTGAGGTGATTGCACAGAAGGAAGGGTCGGACCCTGCTGCCGTTATCTTTGATGCGGTTCAGGCAGCAAAATCAAGGAAGGCTGACCTACTTATCTGTGATACTGCCGGTAGACTTCATACAAAGAAAAACCTAATGGAAGAGCTCAAAAAGGTGTCCAGAGTACTTGATAGGGAGCTTCCGGGAGCAGATCGTGAGACACTGCTGGTATTGGATGCCACAACAGGACAAAATGCTATAGCACAAGCCAAGACCTTCAAAGAAACTGCTGATATAACCGGTATAGTTCTAACCAAGCTGGACGGCACGGCAAAGGGCGGCATCGTAGTGGCAATAAAATCCGAGCTTGACATACCTGTAAAGCTCATTGGTGTGGGAGAGCAGTTGGATGATCTTCAGATGTTTAATGCAAACGAATTTGTAGAAGCTTTATTTTCATAGTATTAGCTATAGCAGGATTAATAACAATTTACGCGCCTGGGAGCGCAGAGTGGAGGTTAGCATGGAACAGGAAGTAAGCTACGATTACTACAAGGAAAAAAATAAGAAAAGCCAAAAGGGCAAAATTGCTCTCTTGGTGATACTGGCAGTTCTAATTTTAGCAGCAATTATCGGCAGCTCCATTTATATGGAATTGATTCAGCTAAAGGAGCTTAACAACAAAGCTGATTACACTCAGGTTTTTACAACTAACTTGCTTTACAAGGTTATATTTATTCTCGCAAGCTTTATTTTAATCAGTTTATTTGTTTTAATAACAAACACGTTTATAATAAAGAATCTGAAAAAGTACTTTGTAAAGAACAATCTTGAAACACGTAAACTATATAATATTCCTATTGCTCTTATAATAGGGATTATCGGTGCTTTCTTGACAAAGGAGTTCTTTTACGGCAAAGCGTTGCTATTTCTGAACTCGGTACAGTTTGGTCATGTGGATCCTCAATTTGGTCAGGATATTGGATACTATATGTTCGAGAGACCTTTCTACATGGCACTTCTAAACTTTATTTCAAATCTATGGCTGTTTATAGTTATTTATTCTGCGGTTTATTATGTTTTGGTACTGCTTACCGCATTGAACAACAACTTTACTCCCGATGTATTTAAAGATAAGGTATTACTAAGACACAATCTCATTAATGTTGCTATTTTCTTCGTACTCAAATCCATATCCTATAAGTTCCAGAGGGAAGAACTGCTGTACTCAACCTTCACACAGACTGATGTAAGCGGTTCAGGTTTTTCCAATACAAATGTATGGATAAGGTTTTATAGCATAGCACCAATTATTGTTGTGGCAATAGTAGTAATTGCATTATTATTTATGTGGAAGGGTAAGCTCAAGAAAGCGGCAATAACTATAGCCGTTTACCCTCTGATATTTATATTGGTAAGTATAACATCCGTTATTTTACAGTCGGTTTTTGTAAAACCAAATGAGTTTGACTATGAAAAAAGCTTTCTAAAGAACAATATGCTTGAAACACGTGCTGCATATGGTCTTGACAAGGCTAAACAATATGACTTTAAAACAATTGAAAACCTGACTCCTGAAATAATAAAGCGAAATCAAAATACAATTGACAATATAAGAGTGGTGGATTATAAGCCAACACTTGATAGTAACAAGCAGCTGCAGAGCAACACGAATTTTTATACCTTTACAACAGGTGACATACTTAATTACACTGTAAATGGGAAGGAAATACCTGTACTGATATCTGCAAGAGAGATAAATACTTCAAACCTCCAGAATCAGAATTTCATTAACAAGACCTTTAAGTATACTCATGGCTACGGTGTTGTTGTAAACCCTATAAACAAGCTGACAGATCAGGGTCAGGTTGAGTTTCTCCTTAGCGGTCTTAAAATGGACACTGTGGACAAAGAGACACTGAATATCACAGAACCAAGAATATATTACGGTGAGCTTACTAATAACTATGTTATTGTTAACCCTGAGGGGTCAAATAAAGAAGCTGAAATTGATTATGATGGTACCGCAACAACATATTTTAATGCTAAGGGTGCGGAAAAAATTAAGCTAAACTTCCTTAACAGACTACTATTCTCATTGAAGTACATGGATGCTAACGTTCTGATTTCCAGTAATATAAATTCAGAATCACAGATTTTGCTCAACAGAAATGTTGTTGAAAGAGCTCAAAAGGCTGTGCCTTTCCTGAAGGTTGATTCAGACCCTGCATTGACAATTACCTCGGATGGTCGTCTTAAATGGGTGTTGGATGCGTATACCGTTTCAGATAGATATCCCTATGCACAGAACTTTTACACACAAAGTAATGAACCTGACCTCAGGGCTTTAAATGGAATCAACTATATAAGAAATTCTGTTAAGGTCACAGTGGATGCTTATGACGGAACAGTTATGTATTATATTATTGATAAGGATGATCCCATAATACAGGCATACCAGAAGGTTTACCCCGGAATTTTTGCTAAGGAAGATTTGCCTGAGGACATAGCTTCTCATACCAGATATCCTGAAACCTTATTTAAGATTCAGACAGAGGTATTAAAGAAATATCATCTTGATCCCAATGCAAATGAAAAGGTTATCTCTGACTTCTATACAAATCAGGATGCCTGGAACATTGCAAAATACCCTGATGAAACAAGTCCTGATAAGGTGAGGGACATTGATGCTTACTATAATATGATTAAGCTGCCGGGGGATTTAGGCACTAAAGAGGAGCTCATTCTTATGAGACCCTTTACACCGTCAGCAGGTAAGCATAATATGATATCCTGGCTTGCGGTCAGAAATTCCAAGGATAATTATGGCGAGATGATATTGTTCAACTTCCCTAAGAACACAAATATCCTTGGTCCTGACCAGGTTGAGGTTAATATTAACCAGATAAGTGAAATATCCGAGTACAATACACTCTGGGGACAAGGAAAATCTAATGTATTTAAAGGAAGTCTTCTAGTAATACCTATTGAAAACAGTGTATTATATGTGGAACCTATTTATATTCAATCAAAAGGTGAGTCCTCAATACCACAGGTTAAAAAAATTATCGTAGGCTACCAGGAGGGTACAGACTTCAAGCATGGTATAGGTGATAACCTTGAAGATGCTTTGAATAATTTATTCAAGGGTGATTTAAAGCTTACCGACAATAAGCTGCCAACAGTTGATCAGGCTGGAAATGGAGAAGCAAAGGATGACGAACAGCAGGCAGATAAGCCTGATGTGCAACAGCCTCAGGAGCAGACTCCTTCTGTTGGCGATACAGGCAAAATAGATAGTGAAAAGCTTGATGAACTACAGAAAAAGCTGGATGAACTCATGAAGCAATCCCAGGAAATCAGTGACCTCATAAAGAGTCTAAGATGACAGTATTATAAGAATTAAGCTAATTTGTAAAAAGTGTGGAAACCATCTAGGAATTCCACACTTTTTATTTTCTGTAAATTTTTGTTGTCAATTTATTAAAAATGTATATAATACTGTTATGTAGCAGTAAAAATATATTAAAAAGTAATATTGTTAAATTAATCAAAAAGGAATAGAATACAATAGTTAATTTTTAGTACAAAATGTAAGGGCTGCATTATTATTTAATTTTTAAAAATTACTATCTTTTTTCAGGTACGGGTGAGTCATTATGTATAAAAAATTGAGACGTCTTCTAGTGGGTAAGCCACTTAAAAATGAGGCGCTTAACGAGCAGAAATTTGGTGTAGTCTGGGGTTTGCCTATCCTATCCAGCGATGCAATTTCTTCTGTAGCGTATGCAGGGCAGGAAGTTTTAATGGTATTAATACCCGTTATAGGTATTGGTGCGTATAAACAGCTGTCCTTTATTTCGATTTCCATTATATGCCTTCTTATGATTTTGATGCTGTCATACAGGCAGATTATAGCTAGCTACCCTAATGGTGGCGGGGCGTATGTGGTTGCAAAGGAGAACCTGGGTATTCTGGCGGGAGTTACTGCAGGAGCGGCCTTGTCGGTTGATTACATATTAACTGTTGCTGTTAGTATTTCATCAGGTGTTGAGCAATTTACAACAGCCTTCAGAGTTTTCAAGCCATACTCAGTACCTATAGCGTGCTTATTGGTTGTTTTACTAATGATAGGAAATTTAAGAGGGATAAGAGAATCCTCCAGAATTTTTGGTCTTCCGGCCTATGCTTTTATACTTGGTATTATAACAATGATTGTTGCGGGTATAGTAAAGGTTAAGGGTGGCTATGTGCCCCCACAACCAACATTGCCTACGGTAGTTGAGCCTTTGGGACTGATTTTAATATTAAGAGCCTTTTCAAACGGATGTACAGCACTTACAGGTGTTGAAGCCGTAAGTAATGCCGTACCGAATTTTAAGGAGCCTAGTACAAAGTATGCTAAAAGAGTCTTGTTACTCCTTTCAATAATAATTCTTCTGCTCTTCGGTGGAAGCTCGGTACTCGCCAACCTCTACCATGTTAATCCTCAAGGCAACGCAATGCTTATAATAATTGCTGAAGAAATATTCGGACATAATTTTATGTTTTACTATATAACAGCCACGACCTTTTTAATTCTTGTTCTGGCAGCAAACACCGCTTATTCAGGCTTCCCAATGCTGATCTCCCTAATGGCGAAGGAGGGCTATGCACCAAGGCAGCTAAGTATGAGAGGTGACAGACTCAGCTATGATAATGGAATAATACTTCTTACAATAGTTGCCGCAGCACTTATGATTATGTTTAAGGCAAAGGTTACAAGTCTGCTGGGCCTATATGCTATTGGTGTGTTTATATCCTTTACCCTTGCACAGACAGGTATGTTTGTTAAGTGGAGGAAAAACAAAGCAAAGGGTTGGGTTCTAAAGGCTTCTATAAATGGGTTCGGAGCAATTGTCACCGCTATCGTGGTCATAATAATTGCATTTACCAAGTTTGAAGAAGGAGCCTGGCTTGTAGTCATTCTGATCCCGCTGCTTATTACATGTATTATCAAAGTAAAACGACACTATAACGCAGTTATGAGGCAGTTAAGAATCAAGCCTGAGGAGCTCTCAAGCTTTGATATAAACAAAGCTGTCTACACAAACAGAGTAATCGTGCCAATTGAAAGCATAAACAAATCGAGTCTTCGTGCTTTGAGATATGCAAGAACAATATCAAACAATGTTGTTGCCTTTAGTGTGGCAATTGATGATGAGTCTGCCAAGAAGATTAAGGAGAGATTTGAATTGCTGCACACAGAAATACCGTTGGTAATCAAGCATTCACCATTTCGTAAGGTGGTTGAGCCCCTTATAAAGTTTATAGAATCTGCTGAATACGATTACCA
>JAEZIV010000094.1 GCA_023436515.1 Bacillota bacterium | reverse complement strand
GCCAATAACATTCTGACTGCATTCAGATCACAATACCATCCTTATATTTTTATATGTGGTACTCGCGTACAGTTACTTTAGTCCATTATATAGTGAGCTCAGCAAGGTCTTGTCCGGGTCCTGACTTAGCTCCCAGATTGCAGAGCCTCCAAGGTTTTTATCTTTTATATACTGCGCCTTAAGTCCAATTGATTGTTCATCCTCATAGCTTATAAGGGTCGAGCCGTTAAAGAGCCACGGAACCATGGACTGCTTGTGAAAATAACGAGTATAGCCGGGTGCATTCAGATAATTAGCCTTGATATTTGCATAGCTCACTGAGGAACCTCCCGAATAGGTTTGATACAAGCCATTGTTCACATTATTTACAGCGGTGTACCTGTAGCCGTAGAAAGGTACGCCAACCACGAGCTTTTGTGAAGGAAAACCGGTTTTCAACCAGGCATTTACAGCTTCCCCAACGCTCCATTTATACTGATTGGTAATATCGTTATTTTTGTAGAGTGGTGCATTAAAATCAGTATATTTATCCCAGGTGCCATGTATATCGTATGTCATGACATTTGCATAATCCAGGTAAGGGTGTATTAGCTCCAGCTCAGTGTTGTTCACATACCAACTCCCGGCAGCCCCTGCAATTGTCAGCAAGTACTGCTTTCCATCAGCAGAGCTTCTTTCATCCAGCTTCTCACGGAGTTTCTTTATTAATAAGGTGAAATTCTTTTTGTCTTCAGATCTTCTTGAATTAGTTTCCAGCCCCCCGCTAACAGGGTACTCCCAATCAATATCTATGCCGTCAAAGCCATATTTGATAATAAAATCAATAGCACTATCTGCAAAAGCAGTTCTTGATGCATCGGTTAGAGCCGCATCGGAAAAACGTCCTGACCAGGACCAGCCCCCAACTGAGATCAAGGTTTTCAGCTTCGGGTATGTCTGCTTTAAGCTGTTAAGCTTCTTAATGTTTGCCGGGTCTATATCCGGGTAACCCAAGGTTATTTTTAGATCACTTCCTATATTGGCAAAGGCATAATTGATATGAGTTAATTTACTTGCATCCAGCTTATCAGGGTTAAAGCCTGAGTATGCTGACCAAGCAGCATAGTAACCCACCATTCTCTTTTTATTTGATATTTCAGGTTCGACCGGATTGGCAGGCTGGCTGCCAAGTGTGGTAACAGAGATGGTTTGGCTTTTTTTAGAAAAGTTCCCCGAAGCATCAACAGCCTTTACAAAATATGAGTAATTCTTGGCTGCATCCAGTCCTGTTGAGACATATGAATTTACTGAGGTTTTTCCTATGTAACGTCCGTCTTTGTATATATGGTAAGCCGTAACACCCACATTATCCGTTGACTTGCTCCAGCTAAGAGATACTTCCTTGCTTTTAATGAGTGCTGCCTTTAAGTTTATGGGAGCAGTTGGTGCAGCTTCATCCTTTTTTGCCCCGTAGGCTGTAAAAACACTTAAACCGGTTGTTATTATTGAGAAAAGCAAAAGGAATATAAGCAATCTCCCTTTAGATATGTACTTCATATTAGCCACCTACCCTTTATAAGTCTACCTAATTTTTAGCTTTATGTTAACAACACCCGTGTATTATGTCAACCTATCAGGTTTTGCCAGTAAAGTCAGCTATAGCACGGATATGGGCACCTGAGCTTCCGGATTTTTCTACTTGGAGTATTCTGATGTATTTAGCTAAACATAGCTATATAGGGCCATTTACAATCTGAGAAATAATATAATCATACATAAAAAAATGAAGAAAGGATTATAGTCCCTTCTCCACGTCGATAATTTAAGCTTAAACTGCGTTAACATCGTGTCCCTGATAAATCTGAGTAATTATTTTTTCCATTGGAAGCTCCTTGATCGAGATATCCGAGAATTCACAAATATCGGTCAGATATCTGATAAAGGTATTGATGGGATTGTTGCCCAAATCCACTTCTATGACATATTCATAATCTGACTTTTTGTCTATAACCTGTGCACCGTCAATTTTCAAATTGGTTTTTGGAGATGTCAGTACAAGATTAATAATCTTTTTGGACCCTAACGCCATCTGAAGATTATGAAGAGTATCATCAAACACCTTCTGACCGTGATTTATTATTATTACCTTTTGGGCCAGCTGCTCAACATCCTCCAGATCGTGGGTTGTCAGTATGAAGGTAGTTCCCTGAGAGTTCATTTCCTTTATAAAGGTCCTTATACGTTGCTTTGCAATAACATCCAAACCAATTGTTGGCTCATCGAGAAATACTATTCTTGGCCTATGAAGCATTGCCATAATGAATTCGCATTTCATACGTTCACCTAAGGACAGAACTCTCGTAGGCTTTGAAACAATATCCTCTACTTCAAATAGTGAGGTAAGATTATCCAGAGTCTTCTTATACTCACTGTCAGGAATCGAATAAATTGCCTTATTCATATTAAAGCTGTCCATTGGGGGGATATCCCAAATGAGCTGTGATTTTTGTCCAAAAACAGCCCCAATATTATGTACATAGGAGGACCTGGACTTATGAGGAGTGAAGTCCATAACATTTATTTCCCCACTTGAGGGGAACAATGCACCTGTAAGCATTTTAATTGTAGTTGACTTGCCTGCTCCATTGGGGCCTAAAATACCTGTAATCTCTCCCTCCTCCACCGAAAAGGAGATATCCTTAACTGCCTCTATTTTTATCTTCTCTCTTTTTATAAAGCTCTTAACAGTTTCTGAAAACGTACTTCCCCTTTTATAGGTTTCATAGGTTTTTGTAAGGCCTTTAACAGTAATTATGCTCATATCCGGTATTTAACCTCCAACTCCTTCGTAAAGATGAATCATTTGCCTATACAGGAATATCCCCAGCAAAGCAAACAGCATGCAAGGGATAACCGCCAAATACATAAAAACACTTGCCCTCCCCAATAAGGCAGAAGCCGGGAAGCAGCCTACCATTGCAACAGGGATTATAAACGCAGTAAGGCCCGCAATAACCTTGTTCAAAATACTTTGAGGATATTTACCGAAGGACTTGATACTCTCAAATATCTCGGGTATCCTTGAATTCCCCACCCATTTGAAGGAGGTTGCTGCCATAATAAATGCGATTCCCATCATAACTAAGAGTCCGGCAAGGAACAAAACAAAAAACTGCAGCCACATAAGTAATGATATATGTCCCACATTGGCGGCAGCAATACCAAATAGTACTCCGCCTCCTGCAATGAGCCCTATACTGTCCAGCTCAAAGGTAGAGGCAACCAGAAAAAAGAGGCAGTCTACAGGCTTGATAAGCACTATCTCAAGACTTCCGTCTATTATATGTCTCATGGTTGCCCATAAAACTCCATTAAATAACGCGCTGGCTATTCCAGCTGATAGAGTAAACACAGCCTGTATTAGCAGCACCTCATAAAAGGACCACTGGGGAAAGCTTGCTCCCGAGCCGTATATAAGAATGGTAACCAGAGGAAACAATATATTGCTGACCAACATAATAATACTGCTCAATATAAAATTGAACCTATACGTAGTAGCATATGAAAACGAGATTTTTATACATTCCTTAAAGATACCCATAGTATTTGACTTCATTCTAACCTCCAATGGCTTGGCTTCTAAGCTCCAACCCCTGTAAATCTTTTCATGGATGCTCTATATACCACTTCACTTACTAAGGCTGTTAATAGTACAGCTATAGCCTGTATTCCAACTATTTGCGGAATACTCATGGTTATCCCGGCTAAAAAATACTTGCCCGTATATACCATTGTAGGCACATAGGAAACATACTGGAAGGGCAAGAAAAAGAGCAGCTTTTGCAATATATCCGGAAAAAAAACCAGAGGTATGAGCCCCCCGGAAAAAATAGACTGCAGCAATTGATATACACTTCGAATACTGGTTGACTGTACTAGCCAGAAGGCAGTCAGTCCTATTATGTAATTCAGATAGAAATTCATTAAGAAGGCTAATGCAATGGAAAGCAAAGTCCATAACGGATATGCGGGAAGCATATTAACCTTAAAAATAAATACAAAAATAAACAGGCAGGGTATGAATTCAAATAAAAAGCCTAAGACCCGGTGACCGAACTTTTGCGACAGGGCGAAAAATCTGTGATGTATGGGCCTTAAGGCAAAGGTGAGAAACTTTCCCGTTCTCACAAGCATTTGCAGGTTCCAGTCTGCAAAATCCATTGTAAGGTAGCCTATAAGGGCAGTAACACCAAAGTAGGTCAGAATTTGTGACAGTTCCATACCATTCAAGCTTGAACTATCTGAATACACTGCACTCCATATAAAATACTGAACAATAAAATAAACAGGTCCTACAAAGATGGATACCATGGAATGTGTCCTGTAGGCGCTCCACTCCTTGTATGTGACCAATGAAACCGCTTTAATAACCTCTAATTTATGTTTTATATAATTCATTATTCCAACCCCGACCACATTATGGCTGATACATTAAGAAGTCCATGCCCCAGCCAAGTATCCTCAACAAAGGGCACAAACCATACAGCTACAAGCCTTTCCTTTGGATCAATTGTCAAACTGCAGGAGCCATATCCCTCATGATAATAGGTTTCAAGACTGTATAAATTGGCCAGGTTGTTTTTCATATCAGGCCCTAAGCCACATCTGTGATATACACCTCCGGAATTCCAGCAAAAATCCTTTATGTTTGGTGCAGTATGTACAGTAGTCATTTTTTCTATAGCTTTTCTGCCAATTACTCGCTTTCCGTTATAGGTACCGTTTTGAACCAGCATGTTTCCGAATTTCACAAGGTCACCGGTTGTTGATAATAAGCCATTCCAGGTGGCGGGTATTTTATCCCATATTCCCCTGTCCCTCTTCTCTCCCTTAAGCAGAGAAGCCAGATGCTTCTCATAGTGCTCGTTCCTTATAACACAGCGATCGGCCTTCTCAAGTATTGGTTCAAAGCTGGTATCCCACATTTCACAAGGCTTAACTATCCTCTCCATAATAAAGTCATGTGCAAATACTCCACTGACTCTGGTTATTATTTCACCAAGAATAATATATCCGAAGCTGCAATACCTCCACTCAACTCCGGGTTCAACGGCAACTCCGGAGGATAAGGCAGCAGCTATCCAGTTGGTGTCTTTCTTTTTATTGGCAGCTTCAATAAAGTCCCAGGCTGATTTGTAATACTTATTGTCAAAGCAGCCCCAATCAGCATGTAAGCCTGAGGTGTGCATCAGCAGATGTGCAACATTGATCTTATTGAAGGGTGGTGCTTTGAACTCCTCAATGAAATCACCAACCGGCTGATCCAGACGCATCTCTCCGTCTTCAACCAATTGAAATATCGCCACAGCGCAAAATAGCTTTGTTATAGAGTAAATACGGTGAATAGTATCAGGCTTTAACAACCGTTCATCTGTGTCTCTGAAGGAGAATTTCCCCACAGCTGTGCTGGCAAAGATTTTACCATCTCTGGCCAGACAATAGCTTGCACCTTGTATTTCTTTTTTCTCAAACATTGCTTGAAAGTGATCATTCAGCACTGTAAGTCTTTCACTGTTATATCCTGCATCAGCAGGCGTAAACGGCGTTTTTTCACTAATCATCCGTAAACCTCCATTCAACTACTCTATATTGATAAAAAGTTACTGGTTATTTGTCTTATCTAAAATACTAAAAAACTTATTTCAATCCCGACCAGATTATTGAAGAAGCATTTACAAGTGCATGGGTATGCCATACATTTTCTGCTGTAAATGGAACAAACCACGCTGCAACCAGCTTTTCCACAGGATCAACTATCAAGCTGCAGGCTCCTGCCCCCTCGTGATAAAAGGTACCCTTTGAGTACAGCGTACCAAGGTTATTTCTCATATCCGGTCCCAAGGCATATGGTCGGTCCACTCCTCCGCTATTCCAGGTATAGTCCTTTAATATTGGTGTTTGCTGTGAGGTCATTTTTTCTACAGTTTTTCTGCCTAATATCCTTCTCCCATTGTAAGTCCCCTTGTTGAGCAGCATTGTACCGAACTTCACAAGGTCATAGGCGGTAGAATGCATTTCTCCCCCGGTTCCCGGCATTTTGTCCCATATTCCGTGATCTTCTTTTTTACCTGATAAAACGGTATTTATCTCCTTTTCAATCCACTCATTTCTTACCGCATGTCGCTTTGCGGTTTCAGGTGTTAATTTAAAGAAGGTATCCTCCATTTCACAGGGCTTGCAAATGTTCTGAATAATATAATCCTCAGCAAAGATTCCGCTAACTCGGGATATAATTTCACCTAAGACAACAAATCCAAAGCTGCAATAGGCCCATTCCTCGCCGGGCTTTTTTCTCATGCCTGCAGAAAGAGCGGCTTCAATCCAATTATCACCCTTCATTTTATCAATGAAATCCCAGGGTGACACAAAATACTTGTTCTCAAAGCAACCCGGGTCTGCCATCATTCCGGAGGAATGGGTAAGCAGATGGGCAATATTTATTTTATCAAAGGGGGGAGCTTTAAATTCTTCTATGAAATCCCCTACAGCTTGATCCAACCGCAGCTTTCCGTCCTCAACAAGCTTGAATATAGCTGTAGCACAGAACAATTTTGTTATGGAAGCAATATTCTGAATTGTATCAGGCTGTACCGGCCTGTCGTCATCCTCCTTGTAGGACAGCTTTCCTAATGCTGTATTGGCGAATATCTTACCGTCCCTGGATATGCAGTAATTAGCTGATTGAATTTCCCCTGCGTCCATGATCTTAATAAAGTGCTTATTGAGAACCTCCAAACGCGAGCCGTCGTAATCCACTTCTTCAGGTGTATAAGGTGTTTCATAATTAATCACTTAACAATCCCCCCGTCTCTAATTACATATTTGTTTTAGATAGTTAATTTTACTATAATATTACTTATTCAGGCAACATAATGTCTGACTATATTTATTTTTGATTTTGGTTTTATGGTAATGAGGTGAAGCAAAAAATAACAAAAGGCAGACAATGCATGCTGTCTGCCCTTTATTATTCTTTACCTGGCTATGTCTCTTAGTTTAATCATAACCCTATTC
>JAEZIV010000083.1 GCA_023436515.1 Bacillota bacterium | reverse complement strand
GCTTTAGAGATAGAGATTACTGTACTTCCATCTGCTGCATTAATGTAAGGCTCTCCAAATACTACCTTACCTCTATTATTTATAGCATCTATAAACCAAGGCCTAGACGTAGGGTCGAAGCCCTCAGGCAGTTCCACATCAGGATAACAGTAGAAGTCTTTTAAAGAGGTCCCCATATATACATTCTGTATATTTTGGTTACTTTCCATCACTCCTTTGAGAGAGCCCATTAAATCCGGCAAATTATCAGGGTTTCTTTCTATATTTATGAAATAAGGATCATTACTTAGCATTAGTACATTATTACCCAAGGCTGATAGTTCGTTGTCAATGCCTCTGTTTACCTCCCTAAGTAATTGAGAACTTGTACTTTCTAATTTGTCCACTAATATTGTTTTTGCTTGATAATAAGAAAATGTGCCTAATAGAATCAAGGGTACTAAACAGATACTGATAAAACTAATAAGTAATTTACTTCTGATGCTTTTAATTTTTAACTTAAATTTTTTCTCTTTCATGATGAATAGTCCTTTCGTCTAGAACCTAGAGGTCTCCCCATTTAAACACTTATATTGTATACCTCAATCACTTAATACACACTTTACCTGTACTTTCTTCTACATATTATATCATATTTCGACATTAGTTTCATCATAATCACAATACAATTTGTAATAATAAAAAAACCTTAAAACATTGATTTCTCAATACTTCAAGGTTCTTAGGTTTGGAGCTCCCAATCAGATTCGAGCCTGATCACATCCTCACCATTTTTAATGCTGGGAATTTTACTATATTTTTACTTATATCTTTTCGTGAATGCTCAAAAGTAAATTCTATAACTATGAGGATACTGACTAACATAGCCACTATCAATTGCATAAAATAGAGCTAGTAAAAGAAGACATTATTTCTTTAAACTTTTTTGTAGCAGCAGCTGTCACGATACCATCGGCCTCAAGTGGTATTATTTTAGATTCGTAGGTAGAGTATTTATGAGAACCTTTTATGTATAGAGTCCTACATTCAACAGCTTTATCCGAGTACAAGTATCCGACTGCAGCTGCCTCTGACTCAGTCTTTTTGAGGATCTCTATATTATATTTCTTACTATTAAGAGCGTTATTAATACTCTCGACTAAAATCTTATCTGTAATTTCTTTAACGCCACCAAACCCGTCCATGTACGGGTTTATAATTATTATGTACGGAACTTTGTCAATCATGTACACTGACATTCCCTTTCCACCTAATGTAAAAGAGTTTTGGTCAATCTTCTTTGGTATTTTGTATGAAAGAGTATATTTATCAGTGCCAAACTGCATTTTTTGTGTTTTTTCAATAAGCTGATCTTTTAGTGAACTATCAACCCACTTATATTGTATATCCGTAATCTTTGATGAATTTCTGCTAATTCTTACGGTATATTGATTTCCGGTAGCTGAAATAAATTCCGGTGAACTACCCAGATTTACACTATTGTGAACTCTCTTAGTAGAAACCGGATATTCAAGGTAGTTGTAAGTCAGCTCGTCGTCATATCTGTTAGACGAATCAACCGATGGCTCTCCCCATTTTTTAGTTAGAGTTGAAAGTGTATCTCCGATCTTTATTCCTTTTGGGTAAAATATTTGTACCCCTTTTGTCGAATAAATATATTGAACCTGTGCATCCTTTAGGGCACAGCGCTTCTGTGATATATTCTTCATGTAAAGACGAAAATTTGTTTTGCCGACTAGCATTTCTACTATTTTTACCGAGCCGACATCCATAAGAAAATTATCTGATAAGCCCTTTGTTGTAATTTTAGCGCCAGCAGCAATAAAGTCTGAGTACTTTGCAGGCAGCTTAATTACTTTGTTACCAACTTGTATCAGATTTCCGAATAGTGGTGAGTCAAGAATTTGTTTGGAAGCAGTAATAATATTTGTTGCTTGATTGGCAGTGCTCCCTTGCGCAAACCCGGTAATAGAAAAAATAAGAATAGAGCATAGGATGCATAAAATAAGGCTTTTTTGAATCAATTTAACATTTGTCTTTTTCATGTTTCAGTCCTTTCGCATTTTTGAAAACTTCATTGTTCAAAATCATATACTTACCACTTTAGCCATAATTTTATCATTATGTAAAAAATAAGCCAAGACAATTTAACTATTTACTACATTAAAATGCAATCAATATGATAATAATTTAGAACTCAATAAGAGATGTTTTTAAGAATGACCTAATTCTGTCGATTTCTGCCAAAATAAAACTTCCGAGCTTTTAATTCTCGGAAGCCTTTAATTCGCTTTTACCTGTATACTGGTAAGCAAGAGTCTGTACTATTTGCCATATGCTTTGGTGTAACCAACTAAAAATCCATTCCTGTAATTCATAACGCCTCAGGAGTAAGCGATTTTAATTACATGGAATGGATTTAAGAAATTCTTAGTTTTTTCCTCTTTATATTGGCAGTGTTCCACGCCAAGACCCCGGCTTATCTCTATCAAACCTACCCCTTTACAGCTCCAACAGTCATACTCTCAATTATTTTATCGTTCAAGAACATATATACAAGAAAACTAGGTATTACCATTATCATTACAGCCGCCAGTTGAACTGTCCAGTCTGTGGAATACTGTCCTCTAAACCGCGTGAGGCTTACCGGCAAAGTCATTTTCATTGGGTCTGAGATGAAAATCATGGCGAACATCAGCTCATTCCACATACTGACGAAATTAAAAATGGTTATGGTTGCAATAGCTGTCTTTGACAGAGGAATTATCATTTTCCAGAATACTCCAGCCATACTGCAGCCATCCATTACTGCCGCTTCTTCTATTTCCCTTGGGAAAGAGCCCATAAAGCCTGTAAGTATAAAAACGGAGGTTGGCAGTGCAAATGCCACATATGGCAGTATTAAAGAAATATATCTGTCTGTAAAGCCTAGATTTTTAAAGAGGATGAAAAGCGGAATTAAGGTTGAATGTATGGGTATCATAACTCCAAGAAGAAACAGTCCTAGTACCAAACCTGAAAGTTTCCACTTAAGTCTCTTGATAGAGAAAGCAGCCATGCTTCCTACGAATATTGTAATCATAACCGATATTAATGAAACAAACATCGAGTTCATGAAGCCTATCCCGATTTTACCGGCAACCCAAGCCTTTGAATAGTTTGAAATCTGCAGGGTTTTTCCGGGCAGCCACGGATTGCTGAAAAGCTCCCCGTTGCTTTTAACAGAATTTATAAGCAGCCATATCAAGGGATAAAGGCAAGTTATTGAAAATATCACAAGCAAACTGAAAACTATTATTCTTGATATGGACAATTTTTTTCCGTGTAATGTGCTATATATCATATGCATCACTTCTCCTTATGTTAGGTAACCAAACCTGAGGTCCATAATTTTTAATAATGAACATCTTCTGTCTTAAGAGCCTTGTTTAAAATGTACGATACACCAAGACAAAGTACCAATAATATTACAGAAATTGCGCTTCCGTAACCATACTGCATATCTCTGAAGGATTTATAGTACATATATGAGGCTATTACCTCACTTGCGTGATTTGGTCCGCCGTTCGACATAACATAAATCAAGTCGAAGTAACGAAGTGCTCCTGTAGCCATAAGAACAGAATCAATTGCAATAATAGGTTTAATCAGTGGAAGGGTAATATATCTGATCATTTTCCATGAATCGGCTCCGTCGATTACCGCCGCCTCATTCATGCTTCCTGGAATGTTTTCTACTGCAGCTAGGAACAAAATCATGTGATACCCTACGTACTGCCAGCAAATAGTAACTATAATTGACGGAAGCACTGTCTGTTCCTCGCCAAGCCAAATTCTTGTAAGATTTTCGAGTCCCACTGATGTGAGCAGCTTGTTGACAATACCGAAATCAGGGTTGTATATAAAAGACCAAAGAAGTCCGACTGCCACGCTGGCAAGAACGTTTGGGAAAAAGAAAACGGTTTTAAAATACTTTTTTCCTTTAATCTTACCGCTTAAAGCAATAGCAAGCCCAATTGCCAACGGGATCTGTATCACAAGAGACCAACCCATTAGCAGAAATGTATTTTTTAATCCTGTTCTAAAGACATCATCCTGAGTAAAAAGCCGTATGTAATTATCCAAACCTAAAAATCTCTTTTTCTCTAATATGTTCCATTTGAATACGCTTAAATAAATGGTATTTACAATGGGTACTATTACAACTCCTATGTAGATCAGGAATCCCGGCAGTAAAAAGGTTAATATTGTCTTTTTGTTTCTGAGCATTAGTTCCATTAACCGATCCTCCTATTCATAATTTATAATTAACGGTCAGGAGTATTCGCTCCTGACCGTTTAGGAAAACACTGCTAGATTATTGATCCTTGTTCTGTAAAGTGAATTCCTGCAGTTTCTTGAAAGCTTCTGCAGGATCTTTTCCTGCTGTAATAGCCTGTATTGTGTTATTATATTCGTTTCCGATTGTTGCACCAAGTCCTACGTCATAGAATATAAACAGTTCCTTCATATCCTTCTGGAGTTCTGCAACTCTAACTGCAAGCGGATTGAGTTTTGAAGCATCAACCTGTGTATTTGTAGCTATCAGATTTCCTGCTTCAGCAAACTTTGTCTGGGTTTCAGGAGCTGATAAGAACTTAAGGAATTCAACAGCACCTTGCTTGTTATTGCAGGTTGAACTGATTACAAAGCACTGGTCAGGCTGTCCGAGCCAGTTATCTGCACTTCCCTTGCCGTTTTCAATAGCAGGGAATTTGAACACGCCGAGTTTATCCTTATTTGGGTTGTTATTGCTAACCTGCTGAATTGCCCAGCTTCCCATTACATGCATTGCTGCCTGGCCTTGTATGAACATTTCTCTTGAAGGGTCATTATCAAGAGCATTGAAGCCCTTCGGGAATGCGTTCATCTTTGCCAGATCGGCCATTGTCTTACCTGCTTCAATAAAGGATGGGTCTTCCCATGAGCCTTCACCGCTATATATCTTGTTGAACGGATCGCTGCCGCCAATACGGTTTGCAATAAGTTCGCTGAACATTGCACCAACCCAAGGTCCCTTGTTTCCAAGAGCGAAAGGTACAACCTTGTTCTTGTTGAGTGTTTCGATTATAGTCTTAAGTTCTCCGAAGGTTTGTGGTTCTTTTAAATTATATTTACTAAATATTTCTTTGTTATAGAATACCAATACAACTGTCTGAGTTGTAGGTGCTCCGTATATTTTTCCATCGAAGGTAAGAGGAGCAAATATACCGCTAACATAACGATTCTTCCAGTCAGCATCCTTATCCAGGTCCTCACTGATGCTGTAAATCTTTCCTGAAGTTACAAATGGCTTCATAAAGCCTGCTGCCCATGTATTGAACATGTCAGGCATTTCATTTGCAGCTATCTGAGCAGTAATCTTGGTCTTGTACTGCTCCTGCTCGGTAAATTCAATTGTTGCAACAGAATTAGTTGTGTTCTTTTCATTAAAGAGATTTACTGCTTCCTTGATAATTATTGAATTTGGATCATTCTCCAGTCCCCATGCCGAAATCTTCAGTGGAACCTTTTCGGTGCTCTTAGCTTCCTCAGTGCTAGTTGCTGCACTATCTGAGCTATCTGTTGCGACTACGCTTTCTTTTGTATCGGATGGTGTAGAGGCACTATTACCGCCACAACCTGCCAGTACCATTGTGAGGCACAAACATAGGCAAACCAATAAGCTTAATGACTTCCTCATATGGATTTATTCCCCCTTTAATTTATTTATGTTGTCTTACATGTTTTAATTATAATATCTTTTAAAGGTCAACACATTAGACAGAATAAACCTCATTCTTTAAAATATTAACTTTTTTAATAGATGCTGGGACATGCATCGACAGGTAGTATTATTTTTATGTTGGTACCATTATGCGGACTGCTTTCTATGCTCATACCGTAATTGTCACCATAATACATTTTTATCCTGCGATCTACATTCCAAAGCCCTATATGAGTGTGTCCTTCGGTCTGTATAGAACCGGTTTTGTCGGAGAGTAACTGCTTGGCAAAGCTTTTATCCATACCTACCCCGTTGTCTATTACCTGAAGTACAACCGCTCCATCGTCCAAGGACCCTTTTATCTCAATAAGTCCATTTCCAACCATGTCCTCGATACCATGAACTATTGCATTCTCAACAATAGGCTGCATAATGAGCTTTGGGATCTTTAAGCCTGTAATATCGGGATCTATGTCAATAACAACTTCAAATCTGTCGCCATACCTGAACTTTTGAATGGTAAGGTAATTGTTGATGTTCTTGATTTCCTCATCAATGGATATAAAGTCATCTCCGTTAATACTGGTACGCATCAGATCTCCTAAAGCCTTCACCATTTTCCCCACCTCTGGAACTCCTTTGATCCTCGCCATCCAGTTAATGGACTCCAGCGTATTATATAAGAAATGAGGATTAATCTGCATTCTCAAAGACCTTAGCTCAGCCTTCTGTTTAAGAAGCTGTTCCTGGTAAACTTCCTGAATGAGCTGCTGTACCTGTGATACCATCTTATTGAAGTGGCTGCTGAGGATACCGATTTCATCCTTTGATTCATAGGTGCTGAGAGCACTGAAATCACCCTGCCCAACCTTCAGCATCAGCTTTGATAGCCTTCTCACAGGCTTAGATATACTGCCTGAAAGTACTATTGAAAAAATTACTGCCAGCAGGCAACAGGAAACACAAATGAGTAGTGTCCAGCTTCGCATTAAAACAATGTCCTTTTCAAGCTCAGCAGTCGGTATAAAGCTAATAAGCCTCCAGTTTGTCCCCGGTACAGCCTTAAAGGTTATATAATAATTCTTCCCGTCAAACTCTGCTGATGTAAAGTTTTCTTCAAGGGTATATAGGTTGAGATCAATACCCTGTATACTCCTTACTGTGCCAAGTGACGCCTTATCCTCACCTGATATAACCCTACCATCCCTGTTTACTATAAAAAGCTCTCCGTTCATAAAAAGCTCAGTTTTCTTATAGACGTTAAAAATGCTACTTTCCCGGAGGTAAAATATTACATACCCCACCCTTTTCTGATTAACAAGGCTGTTTATCGCCCTTCCGGCAGCTATTGTCTGTGTGGACTTGTCAGTGTCAAACCAATATACATTTCCTTGTCCCTTGTCAAGTATTGTTTTGTCTCCTTCTCCTATATTCATTGTTATTGATCCCGGGTTAACATAGTATATTGTTCCTGAATTGGATATGACTTGTATTGCAGCAATATCGGTGTCGGAAGATAATAGACCGGTTAGCTGTAAATCGATTACTCTCTCAGTCTCTATTCTGGTGTACTCGTCTCTGAAGCCACTTCTGTTGAGTATCTCTAAAGCCCCTTGAATCTCTCTGCTGTATACAACCTGGAAAGACAGCTTCTCAATTTCGCGAAGCTTTACCTGTATATTATTGCTTGTTTCCAAAAGAACATCCTTGGTATACTGGTGGGTTTTCTCCTTTAACAGCTCGCTGGATCTTTGAAATGAAAACAAGCCTATAAGCACGACAGGGAAAACTATCAGCACAAGAAATGACAGGGTAAGCTTGCTTCTAATAGGCTTGTTGCGTACTACTCCCTTTAGGTAGTCAAATACTCTGAATCTGTTCATTGCTTTTCCTCGACGGAATTCCGCGGCCATGGCGAAATTTTTTCCCTATATTCCGAGGGAGTTTTACCATAGTACTTCTTAAATACCTGGCTGAAATAACCCGAGTCCTTTATTCCCACCTTATACGCAATCTCATAGGTCTTGCAGTCGCTCCCTGTCAACAGTTCACAAGCCTTTTTCATTCTTTTCCTGGTCAAAATGTCCAGAAAGGTTTCTCCGGTTTCTCTTTTAATAAGCCGGCTTATATAAATATGATTCATATGGATATGCTCTGAGAGAGTAATTAGTGATATTTCCTCCATGTATAACTTATCTATATAATCCATTATCTCGGTAATAACCTTACTTTTTGTAGAAGGAATTTCTGCACAGACTGAGTCCACGATGTTCATAAGTTTATTTATGACATACTCTTCAAGCTCCTCAACATCTTTACAGGCTGAAAGCCCTGAAAGGAGCAAATGCTCGTTTATAACAAGATTTTCGATGTCTTTGTCTTCTTTTAGGACTCTGTAAGAAGATACAAGAATATCAAAGCATACGGTTTTTAATATCTGTTCATCGGCCTTCTGCTCTCTTGATAATCTGTAAAGCAGCTCCCTAGTAAGTGTTTCAACTAATCTGTAGTTGCCGTTCTTAATGTTTTCTAGAATATCGTCAGTCATCTTAAGGGTTTCCAAATACTGATGCTGCAAACTATCCTTAAGATCTTCAATATGTATTATTGCTCCCTTGCCAAGAGAAAATTTCATTTTGAGACAGTTTACAGCCTGATTGAATGCCACCGGCATCTCAGCTGCACTGTTGAAGCATCTGCTGATTCCTACTGATACATAAATGCCGAAATTGCTTTTGATGTTGTTTCTGATTTCCATCGCCAGAGCCAGCATCTTCTCTTGATTTACTTCCTGATTTGCATCTTTATTTACTTCCTGCTTTGCTTTTTGATTTACTTCTTGATTTGCTTCTTGCTTTACTTCCTGCTTTGCTTTTTGATTTACTTCCTGATCGGTAATTTCATTTATTAGGCATAAGGAGGTCGGGTTTATACTGAGCATAATGCTTCCAGAATATCCGGAAGCCGTATTATGTATTTCATCGTATATTTTATTAAATTCCTCTGTACTTATGCTTCCATTTTCAACTCGGAATTCAACCAGCATAACCACATAGTTTTTAAAACAGCAGTTAAATTCACTGCATTTCATATCGATAGCAGACTGGTCAGAAATTCTGCCGAACAACAGATCCATTAAAAAGGTACTAAACACTGCCGGCATGGCTCTGTCAACAATTTTAAGCATCTTCTCTTTTTCATAATTTGCAGCTATTCTCTCTTCAATTTGTTTTTTTGCTTTAAGAACAGTATTAATGATTTCATCCGGATCAGAGGGTTTCAGAACATATCCCATAGCACCAAGCTTAATAGCCGAATGGGCATATGAAAAATCCTGATAGCCGGAAAGCAGGATTGCTTTAATGTCAGGCACCTCATTTTTGACTGCCTCGATGAGCTTCAAACCATCCATGCCCGGCATTTTGATATCTGTAAGAAGAATTTGAGGATGCTCTGCTTTCACCATTGATAATGCTTCCACTCCATTTGAAGCAACACCGGTAACTCTAATACCCAGCTCGTCCCAAGGTATGGACATTAATCCCTGACGAATAAACAGTTCATCATCTGCAATTACCATCGTAATCATACCAAGCCCCCGTCTAATGTTTGCTGAAAGTAAGAAATGTTCATAACAAGAATAAATTTACATTATTGTAATAGTATATTCTGTTATTTTAAAAAAAGCAATGCTGTAAAATATTAGCTTATAGAATCTTCATTGTATAAACAGAAGGGTGAGCATCTAATTTTGTTGTTGGAAAAACTTTATATTCTTATTGCAAATACTGATATTTGATTTTAAAGCTACATCAAGGTGGTATAACTGATTATCTCAAAGAAGTTTGAACTCACGTTCCTTGTATGGCAGACATAGCTATAAGCTCATTTCTACTTGAATGCCATGAAAAAAGGGGCTGCCTCTCAATAGAATTTTTTCTATTTTGAGACAGCCCCTTTCTTTTGGAGCTCCCATCCAGATTCGAACTTGACCTCATCCTTATCCATTGAAATAGTTTTAAGCCCCAATTAATCCTTAAAACGCCCAAAAATCAAGAGTTTGTTCATTTTCATTTTTAATGAATCACCTAGTTCCATTAAACAGACTTATTAATCTTTGATGGTTTCACAATTATCTATTAAATATGTCCTAACCGTTCTGTTGCTGTTCTGCAGGTGAATAAGGTACTCTTTTCATAAAATAATTTTCAATTTTTTGCACAATTGGTCCGTTCAATTCAGAAAGCCTTTTTACCTCTAGCCATTCAGGATCACTGGCAAAAGCATCAAAGCTTTGGTTTCTGGAATCCAAATCTGTATATTCCATCACGTAATAGATTTTATTTTCCGTCAAATCTTCCCAGAAGTCCTTGACTGTCATATTGTACTTTTTAAACAAACCCAAAGTTTCCTCGCTGAACCTTTTATGTATATCCTGCATTTTTCCGGGATACATATGATAGATTCTTAATTCATATATCATTTTTCGTCCTCCTTAAATTAGGTGTTTTAGTTATTAGAACAATTTCTTTGAGTTCTTTTAATTATATATGGTATCTGGATATGAAACAATGTACTTTCTTTAGGGAATCGGAAAATTCTTTAGATAAATTTTATCCGGCTTTATTTTTTACCGTAATATGGTCAAGGTTTTCATAAAATTGTACAAAAGCTCTTTGCCTTCAAAATGAACTCAACCTTTTTAAAGGCCTCTCCTGGCCCGCCAACCATAATGGAGAGTGTTGCATTGATGGCAGGGTACGGTCATTTCCGGTATATCCAAGTATGCTGTCCCTCGGAAGCTTCCTGTCATCGCAATCGCAGGAGGCATCAAGTAGGGTGCCGAAGCAGCATATGTAATAGACTTGCAGGAGGAAAAGTTACTGGAGGTCCTCCACACGCCATATCAATGATGCAAACGCGTGTTTTTGAATAACAATAAATATTGGAATCTCTTTATTGAAAACTCGGTACTGCTCCAAATTTTATGCTTTTTTAACAAATTATGATATAATGTTATAAAAATGATTTTATTAAGATTAAATGGAGAGTATTATGAGTGACTTTGAAGTTATAAAAAATCCGCAGCTAGATATAATATCAACCGAGCTTATTACTATGAAAGAAAAAAATGTTTCAAATGCACTAACATATGCGATTCAATCTCAATTAACTGTGATTAATTCAATTTATAAGGCAAATTTGTTAACAAGTTCTGTAGATTTAATTTTGGAAAACTTACGCTTATCAATAAGTAAATGTACAGATGATAATGAAAAACAAGAAATTCAAAATATATATGCTGCAACGTTAAGTAGTTTAGTTTTTTTTAGTGAAGCAAAAATTTACTATGAAGAAAAAAAATGGGCTGAAGATGGCAAAGAGGTACTTAAGCAAGGTTGTGAAATGCTTACTTCAGCGATAAATAAAATTATAGAAATGTATGGAACCGACTCACCATTTAAGTTACAGTCACCAGCAACGACTAATAAAGACTTTATCGAAAATCTTTTTGAACGAATATTTTTAGCTGACAAAACCGATCAAATAAGGAATATGCGCAAAGAATTTTACACTTTCGTACATTCTCTTGTTCAAAGACTTGAAAAGTACTCTGATTTATTTGGAAAGTCATTAGTACTTGTAGGATTAATTGATAGATATATGGAATTTTTGATTAGTTACGAATGCGGTCAAAAAGCTCCTTTTTTAATAAAAGTCGAAAAAGTTCCGAATGCTGATATTAAAAAAAACAACGAAATTGTTTCTAATACTAAACCTATAAACAAAAGGCAAATAGCTCGTAATAAGTATGAAGAGCTTATCAAAACATTTGATATTGTATAAAGTTTAAAAGGAGATGATAATTATTAAGAACATATTAATTAATATATTTAAGTCAAAATGTTCTAAGTGCCCATACAAACTAGGCCTTGTTAAATTTATAGAAAATCCTTGCCCACAATGCAAGATTAACAATTATTATATGTATGATATTTTAATAAAGAAAAAATAAAGGGGCTGTCTCAAAAAATCCATTGTAACACCGATTAATTCTTTACAAAATTCAACAAATAATATACCATTAATTTGCCTTCTAAATAATGTATATGGAGCAATATTGCTATGCTAAATAATTTACTAATTCCCCAATCAAATATAATTAAAAATCACAACAATGTATTAGATGGCATAAGAGGTTTAGCTGTTTTATTAGTTATTGCTAGTCATACTAATGGACTTAATCTTTATGGTCAAGGTGGTATTGGAGTATGGTTGTTCTTTGTATTAAGTGGATTTCTTCTAACAACACCATTTGCTAAAGAGCCCTCAGTTACTCCATCTATAAAGTATATCATTAAATATTTTGTTAAAAGAATTTTAAGAATTTTACCCATGTATTATTTCACCCTCTCTGCACTACTACTTTTAAAGCTTATAAATATTTCAACATATAAACAACACTTATTGTTTATTAAAGCTGATGGTCACCTATGGTCAGTCCCTCAAGAACTGGTTTTTTATTTAGTTCTTCCATTAATTATTTTTATAAACTATAAAATATTTAAGAATAATAGATATGTTATTTTTACATTTTTAATTATTACTGCATATGTTACTTTTAAATATCCACCTGCCTTTACACTACATGGAAGACCATTATACATATATATTTTTATTTTAGGCATCGCAACTTCATATATATTCCATCAGATAGTGATTATTTTAGATAAAAAACCATTACCTACTATATCAAAAATAGCCAACATTATTGGTATTATTATTACATTAGTTTTGGTGTTTTCAGCCAAATTTTACGTGAATACATTCAGCACAATACTTTTAAATAAGAAAGTATTAAATGAAGCCAATGATAGAGGTTTTTTAGGTTGGGAATATCAATGGATATTTGCAATACTATCTTGTTTATTAATATTATGCACACTTTTGTCTAAAGACGGTTTATTAACTAAGATATTTTCTTTAAAAATATTAAGAACTATAGGTATTGTGGGATATAGCATGTATTTAATTCATTATTTCCTCATTCCAAGATTTAATCAAATTGGAATAGTAAGTGGTAATTTGCAGTTCTTCTTAGTACTTATTATCACTTTTATATTATCCCACATTACCTATAGATTTATTGAGCATCCTTTTATGGTACTTTCGAAGAAACCTATATCTCGGCATCAGACGTCCAATGAAATCTGTAATTAGCTCCTACCACGAACGGAGTTCCGCTACCAGCGGTAATTATAGCTATACCATTTTCACCAA
>JAEZIV010000052.1 GCA_023436515.1 Bacillota bacterium | reverse complement strand
ACGTAGAACAGAAACAAAGTCAGGTAAGTAAATTTATTATCCCTTAAGTGGTCCCTGATTATACTTCCGATTTTTTTAAACATCCTGTGTTCCTCCGACATTTTATCCTAAGATGCCATCTGTCTTCAGCCCTTTGCTTGTAGCTTAAGAAAACAAAAGCTTGAACATGCTGGCCCTGAGTTAAAGTTACTTGACAGTAAAACATATGCCGGATGAACATAAGATATTACAATTAGCCTGATAATTAACCAAATGCTCAATATTACTCTTAATAATAGTCACTTGATTTGTTTATCAGTTTTTACTTACCATTATTCCCTTTATTGATTATTTTCTCTGCCAGAAGTATACCAATTATTGTTTTGGCATCAGTAATTTTATGCTCCAGCACCATATTTACCAGTTCCTTTACATGAACTTTTTCAACATCCAGAAACTCGTCCTCATCAGTACAAGCCTCACCCTGGATTAAGTCCATTGCTGTGTACATATGAATTACCTCATTACAGAAGCCGGGAGTTGTGTGAATACTTATGAGATGCTCGAGTCTTTCAGCCCTAAGCCCCGTTTCTTCTATCAGCTCCCTTTCAGCACATTTTTTAGGGTCTTCTCCAACGGAATCCAGCTTGCCAGCAGGCAGCTCAAGTGTAGTTATGTCTAAGGGCTTTCTGAACTGCTTAACCATGTAGAGTTCACCCTTTTCATTTATAGGCACTACCACTGATGCTCCCGGATGGAGAACAATATCTCTTGTTGCCTCCTTACCATTTGGAAGACTGACTGTTAAGTTCTGAACCTTTATGATATTTCCCTTGTAGACATCCTCAGTCTTTAGAGTTTTTTCAGTATATTCCATATGCATTTCCTCCAATTTTTATTTGCAGTTAATACTAGTTATTCACATTTTGGTTTTTCTTTATTTCATCTGTTGCAAGCTTGTCACATCGGTTGTTCAACTCATTATCCGAATGCCCTTTTACCTTTATCCACTTAATACTGTGGTATTGGTCAAGTCGCACCAGTTCCTTCCATAACTCAACATTTTTTACTTCCTCATTTTTATTTCTGACCCAGCCAGACTTAATCCATTTATCTACCCATCCCTGATTAAAGGCATTTATTAGATATGCACTGTCACTATATAAATTCACAATACACTGTTCCTTGAGCCTCTTTAGCGCCTCCAGAGCAGCTGTTAATTCCATTCTATTATTTGTTGTGTCCTTTTCAAACCCCGAAATCTCGATACTGTGTTCTCCATATATCAGAACAGCTCCCCAGCCTCCTGCACCGGGATTACCAGAACAGGCTCCATCAGTATATATTTCAACCTGTTTCATGAAAATAATTCCTCCAATAAGAAAATTTGCTTTATAGATTACTATTATAACGTATTATCGGCAATTACCAAACAGGTATTTCATATTACTGCCAAAAAAACAGAACACAAGCAAAATGCCGTGTCCTGTTAAGTCTGAATACTATCATTTAAATTCTTACAGCTATATGCTCAAACCAACTCTCAAAAGTATTAAGGTATAAATCGATGTAACCAGGGTTAATAAAATGGAGAATACGAAGGCAATTCTAATAACCTTGTTTTCTTCACCCAGTTTATCTATTGATGCAGCTGCATTTTGAAGCTTAGCAGGTGAAATTACGCTGGCAAGTCCCCCTCCAAAAGCTAGTGAGGCTGTAACTATAATTATTCCGCTTAGTCCAAGGTTCAAATTCTCAGAGGTTTTCATTGTGTAGTTAGCAAACATGGCTATGGTTGAAGCCTCACTGCCTGTAATAAAGCCTCCGAAAAGTCCGATAAATCCTGTTATAAAGCCATAAGCTCCACTGAAAGCATCAGCTGATACGTCGGCAAGAACCTTTATCATGCTGGCGGATTGGTATTTCATCGTTTCCATACTCCAGTTTGAGTAGTTCATGATTTCACCGATGGCAAAAAATATTGCCGCTGAGAAAACCGGTCTGGGAGCTCGTTTCCACCAAACCTTAAAGCTTTCCTTAACCTGGGCTGCCTTAGGCCTGATGATTAGCATTGAGAGAATAACTGCCACTACTATCCAAGTATATGCATTCCATAAGGCTCTGGTCGCGATACCGCTTCCGTCAACTGCTATACCGGTAATGGGCAGCTTTAAATTGTAAAGATAATCATAAATTGGTTTTGGAAGATTTAGTGCCAATATAAGTCCGATTAGAATAATCCAGGGACTCAATGCCTTCAAAAGAGGGTATTGTTTTTCGTAGGCCTTTTCTTCCTCAGTTAGAGCGCTTCTATCTATTATACGGTGTCCTGATATTTTTAAGTATATTGCCATAGCAATAATAACTGCAATACCACAAAGGACTCCTGTCAGAGTTACGAGATTGTCAACCCGATTTGTAAAATAAGCTACTACAGCTATTACACCCCCGGTAACAATACAGGGGAGAAACCCCTTCCTTACACCCTTCCATTTGTCCACTATGTAAAGCATGCAAAAACCTATAAGAGTGGATACTATAGGCAGAAACATATAAAACACACTTCCTGCCTGAGATGGTGTAATCTCATTACCCGGTCCTAAAAATCTGTTTGCAAAGTCAACAAACGCAACAATAGGAGCACCAAGCAGCGCATATGTACATAAGGCATCGTAGCCTATTGAAGGAAGGGCTATCGCAACGTAGGTGGAATATCCCATTGCCAGTAATATAGGCGGGAGAAGAGATACAGGCGTTGCACCCACTGCAACCATTAATGTTCCGAAACCGATATTTATCATCATTATCTGAACAGCCTTATTATGACTGGAAATAGTTTTGATAAATATTATTATTCTTTTAAGTGCTCCCGACTTTTCCATATAAGCCATCATGAAAAGAGAGGTTAACACTATGAGCGAAACAGGGAAAGATCTGATGATTCCGGAAATCGTTGACCTTAGTATAACGACTAAGGATGTGTTGAAAAACAGAAATGCCACAGCAGATACACATAGCCAGCCCACTATACCACTTACGTCAGCCGACTTCTTAAAAATGACAAGCATACAGACTATTACCAGAATAGGCAATAGTGTCAATAAAAATGATCCTACCATTCTAACCGTCCTCCATATTAATAAGTAAATGCATTACTCTAACCGTTCTACAAATACACTTATCTATAGCTTACTAATAAAATGTATTTGTCCTACAGGAAATATTCTAATACACATTTACATAAAAATAAAGTGTAATTTTACATTACACTTTATCCTCAAACTCCATATCAATGATAAACCCGTTTTATTCAATAATGGAGTAATAGTCCTTAAAAAGCTGATAATACTTATATGTCTCGAGAGCATATCTTTCCTTTGTCTTAACCGGACCGATATTAAAAGAGATCTTTGATTGGTTATAGTTCTCAAGTACTTGCTTTATCTGGGTTTCATCAAGCTTACTTAGGTCAATGTCCGGATTTTCCGTTAAGCTAATAGCTCTAGCTCTTAGCTGGACTGCACAGAAATAGACTGCGTATTTTGGATTCTGTAGCATGTCTATCAACTGATCGTCCGCTTCACTTAACAGTACAGATTTTTCACCATGGACAACCTGCTCATTAAACCTAACATTTTCAATACCTATCTGACAAATACCTATGGACTTTCCGCCAATAATCGGAACGCCATCCAGTAAATCCTCCTGTCCCAGAAACATCATTTCACGGAATAAAACTGCCGTAATAAGTTCCTTCGGAACCTTTTGAGCTTCTGAAATTCTATCCAGTGAATTGTTAAGCTCCCTCAATGCATTCATGGTATATTCAAAGCTGAATACATAATACGGTTTAAAGTGACTTTCTCGAAAGGAATCAATATTGATTTGAGTTTCAAGCTCATCTAAAATCGAATCATATTTGGACATTTCCTGTAAAGCATCACTATAAAAAGTGTTTGAACCTGATGTTTCGGAGCCGGAAAGCAATTTACTTTCCATGTTGTCTGAGTAGACCATTTTTTGTCCAAGACTCAACTGGTCACTCTTATAATCGCTATTGCTTATGTCACTGTCAATACTACCTATAACATTATCACCGAGATTACTGTCCTGCCTGTATATATATTGCATTTGTCTTTGCTTTATGTACTCATACTTCTCAGTAATATAAGAGTTAATATTTAGAAAATTTATCGATATTAACAAATACACACTGCAAAAAAGTAATATAATTAAAGAAAAAAAAGGTTTTTTCTTTAATCTGAATATATTCATATTTGGTTTCCTCCAGTTGTCTTTTGCCCTTTTAAGTTATACAGACTTTCAGATAAAAAGTCAATTATTCAATTTTTTCAAAATCTCTGATATTCATTAAATGACATTTATTATACTCCAATACTTCCCTTTATGTATGATTTGGTAGGTTTTTCTCGCTGAGAATCAATATTGCTAAAATCCTTCAATATAAAGGGTTTTAGCATGAAAATATAAACAAAAAAAGCGATGCAGACAGCCATCGCTTTTGTCTATATTCAATAAAATTTTGCATGAGCTTATAAAAAATATTTCAAAAATTATTACTTCAAGGCTTCAATAATTGCTTTTTCAACCAGTTTTAGCTTTGCTGTTACCTCATCAATTTCTACATCAGACCTCTCCTGCTTGAGATCACCCTTAAGGATTTCAGACAACTCTTCAAACTCCTCTCTAAGTGTTTCAAGCATTTCAACAACGGCAAGTCTTCTAAACCTCTTTTGTATCTCAGCATTGGGGATGTTTTCATAAACACTATCCGCAGTTACTACATAGCTGTCACCTCTGGCAGGGACAATGCATCTTAAGCCAAGCTCACTACTCAGGGTTTGCGCAAAATCATTCATTATTTCCTGTTCCCCGTGAACAATGAAAACCTTTTTTGGCTTCCTTTCAATACTTCCTATCCAGGATAACAGACCAGCTTTGTCTGCGTGACCAGAGAACCCGTCAATAGCCTCTATTCTGGCATTTACAGATATTTCTTCACCAAAGAGCTTAACCATTGTAGCCCCATCCAGAATTCTTCTGCCAAGGGTTCCTTCTGCCTGATAGCCTACAAACAGAATGGTAGATTCCTTTCTCCAGAGATTATGCTTTAGATGGTGCTTTATTCTTCCTGCGTCACACATACCACTTGCTGAGATGATAATAGTACTTTCAGTTTTTTCATTCAGTTTTTTGGATTCCTCAGGGGACTGAGTAAACTTTAGAGAAGGAAAATCCAGCGGATTATCTCCGTTCTTAATATATTCCCTGGCTTCTTCGTCAAAGCAATCCAGATTTTCTCTGAATATTTGAGTTGCTGAGGTGGCCAGTGGACTATCCACGTATACAGGTATATTCAAGATCTTCTTTATCTTGTCATCCCCAAAAACATCCATATATTTATTAAGGTCGTATATGATTTCCTGTGTTCTACCCACTGCAAAAGAAGGTATGACAACATTTCCACCCTTCTCCACAGTCTCGGTAATGATGTTAATAAATCTCTCCAGCTTATCTGTTTCCTTTCTCAAGGTATGCTGTCTGTTTCCATATGTAGATTCAACAACAAGATAGTCTGTGTCAGCTATTATTGTCGGATCTCTCAATATAGGAATTCCTTTGTTCCCAAGATCCCCACTAAAAACTACCTTTGTATCTTTACCATTTTCTCTTATCCAGATTTCAATTATGGCAGACCCGAGAATATGTCCTGCATCATTAAACCTGACTCTGATGTTCTCGGTAATACTTATTGCTTCACCATATGCCACTCCTTTAAACAAAGCGAGGCACTCCGTTGCCTCTTTAACAGTGTAAAGTGGCTTAACAGGAGCTTTACCGGCTCTTTGCCTCTTCCTGTTTATCCACTCGTTTTCAGTTTCCTGTATATGTCCGCTGTCAGGGAGCATTATCCCACAAAGCTGTACAGTCGGTTTTGTTGGATATATCTAACCTTTAAAACCATCCATATATAACTTGGGAATTCGTCCGCTATGATCAATGTGTGCATGGGTCAA
>JAEZIV010000031.1 GCA_023436515.1 Bacillota bacterium | reverse complement strand
TGCTTATAGCAGGAGCAGCGGTAAGACCCTGAAGCATCGGTTATGTAGCCGGTATCACTGCATTTATTACATAAATGATCCGGCTTGTCAAAGTCCGGGCTTATGTTATTACTTACCAGAATTCTTCTCTTTTCCTCTGAAAGCAAGGCCAACTGCTGCTCAAGCTCTCTCAAGAGATCAGAGGAAGTACCGGCGGCAGTGAGAATCATTCGGTTGTACTTAATTCCCATAAAGGCTATCTGGTTATCAATTTCTATTAATCTGGGGTGTTTTTCATAAACCTCAGTCTTACGGCGTTCAGCCTGATCAGAGGACAGCTTTCGCCTTCTTTCATATTCTCTTGCAATCATATTATGAATATCTCTGTTCATATAAACTCCACAGTTATTTCTATTTATAGACTTAATAAAATACCATTACGAGGTTTTAGTGGTGTTGGTAAAAAAGTTATCAAAATAATCCTCCCCATACTTCCTTTGCTCAAAATTATCTCTTTGAGAATCCTTGGGGAGCTGCTTTTGATTTGACTGAGCATTCTGATTGCTCTTGGACTGGCTATTCATAGTACTTTCATAGCCTGAGATTTCCTGCGCATTTAAAAGACCAAGATCATGCCATTTTGTAAGTACATTATTAAGAAATCTAAAATCGGGGTTGGTCTTTCCCACAGTCTTCTTTAAGGCTATCTCTATAACATCCATATCGTACTTATAGTCTATGACCCATTTTTCTACAAACTCATTTTCATACTCAGTGAGAGCTCTTCGCAGCCTGAGCTTCTTAATAATAGTACCCTTTACTCCTCTTACCTGAGACATCTCTTCAAAATGCTTTTCAAGATCAAAGAAATTGTGAATACCACGACGGTGCCAATTTGAAGCAACTGCTTCTATGTAACTTTTATGAAAGGTGTTATTGTCATGACAGTATTTGAAGAGAGTGTACATAACGTCCTCGTCAAATTTATATATTGTAAACCAGTTATCAATTGTAAGATACCAGTTTGGAGGCATAAGGCCTTGAAAAAATTTTGAATTAATTGCTGAGAGAGTATTATTTCTGCTCTTATTCTTTTCAAAATTATTGTTGGCCTGCTCAGGAGTAGAAACTGCCTTTAAGCGATAAATACGCTTAGTCTCGGTATCCTTGAGATCGGTGATTTGTACCTTGTCTTCAACCCAACTAATAATTTCAAGATTGTCAAGCTCAGTAAATGCGGCTTTAACCTCCTCTAGCGACAAGTTGAGGGTTTTTGCCATCTCATCGGTGGTTGCCTTTTTGCTATGCTTGCATAAAAAGAGCATGTAAAGATAAACCTTCACAGCTTTGGCATCCATGGAGGGCATATACTGACTGATAAAAATATCTGAGACTGCAGTATCAGAATATAAAAGCGATTTGAAATCTTCAAAATACATCTAATAACTCCCCAATTTACTTTCATTTATAAAAATTCTTGTCTGTTTACAGCTTCTGAATTAAAGTCATAACACATATATTATAACATAGATCAAGGGAATATTATTTAATTTGTCATGCAATATTAAATATTGCAGCATTGGATGATATAATGGTGTTAGGTAGTGGGAACCCTTTGAAATGCATGAGCAAATAGAAATATTTTCAATTTCTATGTGTTTTAATTTTTGTCATGGGGGGTATAACTATATCATAATACATTTGTAAATTTAATGGAGGTATACATGCTTAGCGAAAAAATTAACACTTTGATTAATGAACAGATACAAAAAGAGTTTTACTCGGCATATTTATATTTGGGAATGGAAGCTTATTTCTCTAGCCTCAATCTTGATGGGTTTGCAAACTTTTTTAGGATTCAGGTACAGGAAGAACGCGACCATGCAATGAAATTTTTTGACTATGTAAATCAAAAGGGTGGAGAGGTAAAGCTGCTGCAGATCAATGCTCCTGAGTCAAATTTTGAGTCTGCAGAGGAAATATTTGCATTAACCCTCGGTCATGAGCAGTTTGTAACCCACTCTATTTACAATATAGTTAATGCGGCAATAGACGAAAGAGACCATGCTACAAATGCTTTTCTCCAATGGTTTGTAACAGAACAGGTTGAAGAAGAAGCAACAATGGAAAAGTATTTGAATAAGCTCAGACTAATAAAGGATGATCCAAACGGAATTTTAATGCTGGATGCAGAGATGGCACAGAGAGTATATACTCCACCTGCAGCTACTGATGCCCCGTAACTCTTCTGACCAATAAGTAATAATATTTAGGATACTCGGTGCTTTTGCAGCTTTAATGCCTGGCGATTGAACTTTATAACCGTCACAGCAATATATAAATATGATTGTTGATATTGTCTTGAAATACTTATCAACAATCGCCAGACATTAAAGCTGCATTAGACCGCGGCGGTAAACAAAGCCCCTGAACTGAAAGTTCAGGGGCTTTTGTAGTCCATTATATCTTTTTTACTTAAATGATGCCCAGTTAAAGAGTACGAAACCAAGCTTTGTATTTACTACACCCTGTAGGTTTGGTGATATAACTACAGGTTCTGTGTAGAAGTATATTGGAGCTATTGCAGCGTCATCCATAAGCACCTTTTCAGCATCATGGAATAACTGAATACGTTTTGCAGCGTCAGTTTCTTTTCTTGCGGCAGAAATTAACTCATCGTATTTTGGATTGCTGTACATAGCATTATTCTGCCCGTTACCCGTTGTGAATATATCCATGAAGGTTGATGGATCCATATAGTCTCCGAGCCAACCATTTCTATTTATATTGTAAACACCGTCTTTTCTTGACTGCTGGAATACATTCCATTCCTGAGCAAGAACTTCTACCTCAACTCCGAGATTTTCCTTCCACATCTGCTGTATAGCTTCGGCTACAGGCTCATGACCTGAACCAGAGTTCAAACCGAAGGAGATCTTTGGAAGTCCCTTTCCATCAGGATAGCCTGCCTCAGCAAGAAGCTTCTTAGCTTCAGCTACATTCTTTTCATAATCCTCAGGCTTTGTTGAGATATAGTCACCGGCTGTTGTACGGAAATCAGGATCCTGCTTAACATCAGCTATACCGTAAGGTATGAAGCCTGATGCTGGAGTTTCTCCGCCCTTCTTAACCTTTTCTACAATGTAGTTACGGTCAATTGCCAAGGAGAAGGCCTTTCTTACCTTTGCATTATCAAACGGAGGCTTATTGCTTACAAGGTCAAGGTAATATGTTCCTAATAATGGGAATATCTTAAGATTACCGGCTTCTTTTTCAGCAGACAGTTCATCTGTTGGAATATTCTTTGCATATGCAACCTGTCCATTTTTAAATGCACTCAGAATAGCGTTCTGGTCATTCATAAGGTACCATTCGATCTTTTCAGCAATGATGGAATCCTTACCCCAGTAGTTATCATTCTTTTCTAAAGTGATCTTTGAATCATGCTCCCAGCTAACCAGCTTATAAGGACCGTTACCAATATAAGTAGAAGGATCAAGAGCCCACTTCTCCTTATTGACAGATACGATGTCCTCTCTCTGTGGAACAAGAGCAGGGAAAGCCACTATTTCAGTAAAGAATGGGCATGGGTTTTCAAGAGTTACCTCAAGAGTCTTTTCATCAAGTGCCTTAACTCCCAAGGTATCAACATCAGCTTCGCCGGCGTTGATTGCTTCACCGTTCTTTATGAAGTAGATGTAGTATGCGTAGTCAGCAGCTGTTTCCGCATTAACGGTCCTTTTCCAGGAATAAACGAAATCATTTGCAGTTACATCCTTACCGTCGGACCATTTAGCATCCTTACGGATATGGAATGTCCATACAAGTCCGTCAGCGCTTGTTTCCCACTTTTCAGCAGTTCCAGCAACAATGCTGCCATCCTTGCCTATAGTGGTCAAGCCTTCAAATGTGTGTAAAATATAGTTACCACCGTCAACTGCATTGTTAAGAGACGGATCAAGTGTTTTTGGCTCAGATGCAATAGTTGCACTAATAGCCTTATTTGAGCTTGAAGAGCTTCCGCAGCCTGCAAATACTGTTACAAGAGCTGCAAGTGCAATTATAAGTGCTAATACTCTTTTCATGTTTTTACCCCCTATTATTTAAAATATGTTTGAAATTAATTGTGTCCATATTAACAATTAACTATTCCTATTACAATTCAGACGAAAAACCGGCTTCTAACCAATGTCGACCTCATAGGAATAGAAGGGTTTACAACGTATTGTAATATGAAAAAATTATCTATATCATAATTTGCCTGCAAAATGGCAAGCAACATAATGACCATTTCCATAATCCTTAAACTGAGGCACCTCTTTGGCACAAATATCCTGTGCATAAGGACATCTGGTTCTGAACTTGCAGCCTGAAGGGGGATTTACCGGTGAGGGAATTTCACCCTTTAAAATAATCCTATTTCTCTTCTTGGCTACCTCCGGATCAGGCTCGGGAATAGCTGTAAGAAGAGCCTGTGTGTATGGGTGGAGTGGATTTTTATACAGTTCCTCCGACTCAACCAACTCTACAATATGGCCCAAATACATTACACCGACTCTGTCACAGGTATGTCTGACTACACCCAGATCATGAGATATGAAAAGGTAGGTCAGATCCAGCCTTTCCTGCATCTCTTCAAGGGTATTTATTATCTGTGCTCGTATTGAAACATCCAGCGCTGAGACTGGCTCGTCACATACAATGAATTCAGGCTCAACGGCTATAGCTCGTGCAATACCGATTCTTTGGCGTTGTCCGCCTGAGAATTCGTGTGGATAACGTGAAGCATGCTCTGTATTGAGACCTACAAGCTTTAATAGCTCTCTGATTTTATCAGCTCTATCCTTTTTTGAAGAAGCGAGCTTATGGATATCCAATGCTTCACCGACAATGTCTGATACAGTCATACGAGGATCAAGAGAAGCGTATGGATCCTGGAAAATATACTGCATTTTTTTCCTGTAAGGCAGTAGCTTCCCCTTTGTCAGTGTTGTTATATCTACTCCGGAGAACCTTATTTGTCCGGCAGTAGGTTCATAAATTCGAAGAATAGAGCGGCCCAAAGTAGTCTTACCCGATCCTGATTCGCCAACCAGTCCAAGGGTTTCTCCCTTATAAATATTAAAGGTTACACGATCAACTGCCTTAACTGAGGACTTTTCTCCGAGACTATTTCTTATATTAAAATATTGCTTTAAGTCTTTTACCTCTA
>JAEZIV010000029.1 GCA_023436515.1 Bacillota bacterium | reverse complement strand
ATAATAGTCTTGTGATAAAGATTAAATATGATAAGATTCATACAAACTGTCAATAGAAGTAATGCTGCCGAAAAGGTTATCTGATGACCCAATGACATTTCAGATGAATTATTATTAAATATAAAACTTAAAAAGTATTCTATAACAATTAGTATTAAAGCAGTTTTAATATACAATTTGTGGAAGCTACTGTTAATCTTCGATAACATATGTATTTCATATTTCCATAAGAGCCTGATGACTATTATTGAGCATATGAAATTTGGTAGAGTAAATAAAGGATACAGCACGAATTGATTTTCGAAATTCTCCAAGCCTTTGCTAAAATATTTAATTATGTATGGAAAAGTAACATTATCAATTGTTGAATAAATAAGCATTGTAAATGCTACGCCCAATACGGCATATTGAAAGTTCATCCTATAAACCAATAATAAAATTATTACATATGCGATGATATGTAGGAGCATATTTATCGGAACATTTGGTGAAATGGAACGAATAAGATAGGTAGCTATAAGCATTAGGAAAACTGCTGCGGCAAACCGAACTATATTTGCTTTGTTTAACATTAGTCTGTTTTTATTGCCTGTAAATAGTAAAAACTGGGCCAAATCCAAAACTGCTAGGGGTAGGGATACCAGAAACAGAATGTAAAAGTTAATAATCATCTTTATCGCCCCTTTCGGACAAGCTCCTTATATATCAATTTTATTACTTTTTTTCCAAAATGTAAATAAAAATATTCTAATTTTTACATTTTTTGGTTAGATTTTGTTTGTTTCCATTATTCTATATAATATTAACCCTGACTTGACTGATTTTAGTATAATAAATATCATTTCCGTACATAATAAAAAGCCCTTGCGAGGTTTCCGCAAAGGCTTCTCCTTATCTTCTTTTTATGGATAAATGGGTTTTAATAAAATCAAAAAAATTGTGCCCCATCTGAGTAATCATGAATAACTCCAATAAAATACCAAACCCCGAGGCTACAACATATAGCTTTAAATTCCACACTGTCAGCGCAAGCATTATAGCCAACCAAATCGTCAGATATATTAGTGACAGCCTTTTAAATTTCCTGATTTCGTCAGGGTCTGTGATAGGCTTATTGGGATTATCTCTGGGTGCATATCTGATAAGTGCGTATAATCCGGCTATAAAAGCTATAAATATTAGCACCACTAAATGCCATGTACTCCAGTGGGCGTTTGTAAGTTTTGCTATCCACGCCGCCGGAATAATAAGTATCAAGGTGGTAATCAGGCATTTACCCTGGGAGTCCATATGATAGCCCCCTGCAATAACTCGTAAGGTGACAAATGACATGGTGACAATCAGTGCAGGTAAAAAGACTCCAAGAACAAGTGCAACTAAAAAAATGACTACTGTTTTAAATGATTCACCAATAATAACCTGAAACCCAAAATTGTATGCTCTGCGGCTTTGATGATTTTCGTTCAATGCATCTGCTAACCCCTTTGCAAAGGAATAGGACCACTTATTAATAAATCTCATTTTTTATACCTCGATAGCATTAATTTTCCGGAAAAAATTATAAGGTAAACTTTGTAACCTGATCCTTGAGCTTTGTGGAATATTCCAAGCTATTTTGCGTCGAATCCTGAACGTTTTTAAACTCTTCAGCTATTTCAGCTGTTTTAGCTGTAATTGTCTCCACTCCGTTTGCACTCTCATTTACACTGGAGGTAACCTGTTCAAGGGCATCTACAATATTTGATACCGAATGATTCATTACCTTTGAGGACTCGTTGAACTCATTCATCATACTGCTGAATAGAACAGAATCAGCATAATACTGCTCTCCAGTTTCAATTAATCTTCTATAATCGGTGAGAACATCTCTGTCTACAAAATCAAGTAGCACGCCGGCACTCTCGGTTAGTGCTCCAACAGATTCATTTACGGTCTTAACAATATTTCTTATGTCGGCAGCAGTCTTTGAGGATTGGTCTGCCAGCTTTCTTATCTCATCGGATACTACCGCAAAGCCCTTACCTGCTTCCCCCGCTCTTGCCGCCTCAATTGCTGCATTCAAAGAAAGCAGATTAGTCTGCTCTGTAATCTGAAGGATTGCTTGAGCAAGAAGCTCTATTTGGGACACAGCCTTTGCTTGATCTATAGCCGTCATTAGCTGTTGCTTTACATTAATATATACATTACTTGCATTCTCGGCGGATTTAGCAGCACTCTCCTTTATCTCACTGGCTTTTTCGCTTATGAGGTTGGCTGCTTGAGCTCCTGATTCAGACTTATTTGATATGAGGTTTACATTCTGCATAATTTCCTGTGTATCAAAGTTTATTTGATGTGTTGTGGCTGCTGACTCCTGCATGGAGGCAGAAATATGCTCAGCAGTATTAAGTGTGTTATCCGTCTTATCCTTCAAGTTCTGTGCTAATTTTTCAATAAGCTTGGAGTTATCCATAATATTTTTGGAGGAGTCCAGCATCAAACCAAGCATTTCTCTTAGTGAGCCTCTCATTACTGAGAGGTTTCTAGCCAGCATACCCAGTTCATCCTTCTTACCTTTAATTTTATTATATGTTTCATCATGTGACAAATCAAAATTTGCAGTCCTTTCGACTACCTTTAATAAAATTCTAATGGGCATTGTAAGGGAGTAAGTTAACCATAATCCAACTCCAACAATAAGTACACCACATATTATCCCCATAAGTACAATTGGTACATCAAGCAATTCATGGGCTGTAATGCTGCCCCCTAAAGCAACTATACATGCCACCACAATCAATATAATTCTTTTACTGATAGACATAGTCTCTCCACTCCAAACATTTTAGTAGTTTTAGTAGTCTTAGTAGATTTAGTAGTTTTATTTACTATACTATCATATAATGTCAGCAATATCCACTCTCCCTTCCTATTTTTTATAAAAGTAAAATATCCCTTATGAGAGTATTTTAATGATTTTTGATAATAAAAACATTACGGAAAAAAACATAGCAGAAAACATTAAATTTATATTTTAAAAAAGGTTGCTTACAATATATACAATAACTTATGAAATATGCTATGTTATAGAAAATGAATGGCTTATTAATATGGGAAGGTGATTAAATGTCCGAGCAAATAAAGCTTACTGCTTCAAGGATACGAGAACTCCGTGAGATATCTTCAATGTCTGTTCAGAGCCTTGCAGCTGAACTTAAGATTTCTGAAGAGCAATATATTGAATACGAAAGCGGTAACACAGATATTCCTGTTAGCTTTCTTTACCAAATCGCTAATAAATTTAATGTAGAATTGGCTGCTATACTGACAGGTGACAATCCAAAGCTTCATACCTATCAGGTAGTCCGAAAAGGTAAAGGTGCAAATGTTGAAAGAAGAGAAGACTATAAATATCAGAGTCTGGCAAACAATTTTATCGGTAAAAAAGCTGAGCCCTTTATTGTAACAGTCCCCCCCGGGTCTGATAATTCGCCGGTCCATTTTAATTCTCATAAGGGGCAAGAATTTAATTATGTTATTGAAGGTACCTTAAAGATTATTATTAATGGCCACGAGCTTGTTCTTGAGGAAGGGGATTCCGTTTATTTTGATTCAGCTGCAAA
>JAEZIV010000012.1 GCA_023436515.1 Bacillota bacterium | reverse complement strand
CAAAGAATGCAGAGACACTGAATGGATCGTAGGGGAAGGGAATATAGCACGTCCGTGTAAGTGCCGGGAGATTAATCAATATCAGAGACTACTGGATAACTCAAATTTGTCTGAGGATTTTAAAAAGAAGTGTTTTGAAAACTACATAACATCCGGCAAACCTAAAGTACTAACTACGGCTAAAAAACTAGCCATAGAATATGTGAAAGAATTTGAGAGTACCTTCAAGTCAAGGCATAACAGCATCGCTCTTTTGGGACAAGTTGGTTGTGGTAAAACGCATCTTAGTATAGCAATTTCAAATGCACTTATTCAAAGTGGGCATGGTGTTTTATACATGCAGTACCGTGAAACCATTATGCAGCTCAAGCAAAATATTATGGAAGAAGAGTACTACCAAAGTGAAATCAACAAATTCAAACGAGCTTCAGTATTGCTCATTGATGATTTGTACAAAGGTAAGGTACTTGAAGCTGATTACAATATTATGTTCGAACTTATTAATTATCGCTACCTGAAAAATTTACCTATTATAGTCTCGTCTGAGTTTCTTACAGATAATCTGTTAAGTAGAGATGAAGCAATAGGTAGCAGGATTATTGAAATGTGTAAAGGTCGAATAATTGAGTTTGAAGGAAGTGAACTGAATTTTAGATTAAATGGATAGGAGATAGATATATGAATTTAGTAGTTTTGAAAGGAAGATTATCAAAAGATCCAGTACTGAGGTACACTGCTGGGACAGGTACCGCAGTATGTAGTTTTTCTATTGCAGTTAACAGACAGGTCAAAGAGGGACAAGAAAAAAGGGCTGACTTCTTTAACTGTAACGCATGGGGTAAGCGTGGTGAATTTGTAAGTAAATACTTTCAAAAGGGTCAACCAATTGCATTGTCAGGTAGACTACAAAACAGAAATTGGAAAGATGATAACGGACATATGCATTATTCAACGGAGGTATTTGTCGACCAAATTGAATTTGCCGGTGAAGCTCCAAACAGAAAAAGTGATGCTGATGATACAAATTCTCAAGGTGATTTTTATCCAATTGATGAAGATGATGAACTGCCGTTCTAGGAGGTGGCTATGGATATATACGAGGGGTATTATGCTTTGATCATATCAATAATAGCTGATGTAACTCCAGAACAAGCATTTGAAATGTACTCTTCAGGTAACAAGCCCAGAGTCAAAATTGACAAACAAGATGAAATATTAATGCTTTCACTAAAGCAAAAAGGACATACAAACAAGGCAATTGGACAGTTGTTTGGGATTAATGAGTTTACATTATCAAAAAGGGTTCATAAATTAGCGAAGGTATATGGGGTGGCAATATGATAAGCAAAATAAAGATATATAACGAAAGAGGAAAATTAATTGAGATTGTAAATGTTTTTAATCCATACGCAGAACCGAAGAGCAGATACCGACTTAAGAATAAAAATTTCAACCTCAATGATAAAGATCGGGAGCTTATAAGCAAGGTCCTAGACAAGGTCAATATTCACAGTAATATTGGTGGGTACATTGAGTCGTAAAAGCAAAAGATAGCGAGTCAAAATTAATTAAAATTGAATCGTCATAGGTAAGCTTTCAAACGGTACCGGCCTTTCTGACGGGAAAGGACTATGACAATGAGAACAAATAAAAACAATGAGTACAAGAGTAAGGTATACACCGACAGACCGCCATATGCAGACTTTGAAGCACCACGCAAATTTGAAGCAATAAAAAGCATTATTGCAAAAAGATTGATTGAACACCCCAATGCAATTTGCTCCTATTCCGGAGGAAGTGACAGCGACATTATGTTGCACCTGATAGAGACTGTTCGTAAGACTTTCAACCTTCCGCCTATCCAATACTGCTTTTTTAACACTGGGCTTGAAATGGAGGCAATTAAGCGACATGTGCGCAATATGGAAGAGTTGTATGGAATAACAATCACTGAATATAGACCTAAAAAGAATATCGTTTTGGCTACACGAGAACACGGGCAGCCGTTTGTTTCAAAAATAATGTCAGCTGGTTTGGAGGGAGTTCAAAAGAAAAACATTCCGTTGACAATAGCTGATGAATACGCAAATGCAGAGGATAAAGCGGCTAAGCGGGCAGAACTGAAAGAAAGATATCCGGGGTATGAATCAACAATTAACTTTTTGTGCTGCTGCAATTCTAAGGGAGAGCCACGGCCTGATATTCAACTTGTCATAAACTCCTCAAAATATATGTTGGACTTCATCAAAGAGAACCCAATCCCTTTTAAAGTAAGCAACAAGTGCTGTGACTATTGCAAAAAACATGTGGCCCACGCAGCGCAGAAGGACTTTGACATGGTAATAACAGGCGAACGCAGAGACGAAGGCGGCATGAGGTCAGTTCCGCGCAAAGACAATACCTCAATGTGTTTTTCTGAAACAGCTGATGGCAAGTATAGGCTCAGACCACTATATTATGTGTCTGATGCAGATAAACAGTGGTACAAAGACTACCACGGAATAAGATATTCAGATGCATACGAGGTGTACGGACTAACACGCACCGGTTGCTGCGGATGCTCCATATCAGCTAAAGCGGTAGAGGATTTAGAAAAGATAAGACCTTATGAGCCTAATTTGGTAAAAGCAGCATGGAATGTTTTCGGAGACAGCTACAGATATCGACAGCAATACAATGATTATAAGAAAAAAAGAATGGGACTGTCTGCTAAAAAGATTAACCCAAAGAAAGCTGAACAGATGGAACTAATTTAATTAAAATATCGGAGTAATACTAGTTAATTAAGTGTGCGCACACCTCCAGACGTGGAGGTCGATAGACAATGAAATATGGAGAGATTATAATTGATAACTTTGCCGGCGGCGGCGGGGCAAGTACTGGAATAGAAATGGCAATAGGTAGAAGTGTTGATATAGCAATCAATCACGATCCAGCAGCTATAGCAATGCATAAGGTAAACCATCCCACAACAAAGCATTACTGTGAATCAGTATGGGACGTTGACCCGGTAGAAGCTTGCCAAGGTAGACCGGTAGCATTAGCATGGTTCAGCCCAGATTGTAAGCATTTTAGTAAAGCAAAAGGCGGCAAACCAGTTGAAAAGAAAATCAGGGGTCTTGCATGGATAGTGTTGAAATGGGCAGGCAGAGTTAAACCAAGGGTTATCATGTTAGAAAATGTTGAGGAATTCCAGACATGGGGGCCTATTCGTAAGGGCAGACCGATAAAGAGCAAATCAGGACAGACATTCCAAACATGGAAAAGTCAGCTTGAAAGCCTTGGATACAAGATTGAGCATAGAGAACTCAGGGCGTGTGATTATGGAGCACCAACAATTCGAAAAAGATTCTTCCTGGTGGCAAGGTGTGACGGGAAACCAATAGTATGGCCTGATCCTACCCATGGAGATCCGGAAAGCTTAGAAGTACAAATGGGATTACTTAAGCCTTGGAGAACAGCTGCAGAAATTATTGATTGGAGTAGACCTTGTCCAAGCATATTTGACAGAAAAAAGCCATTAGCTGAGAATACGCTAAAGAGGATTGCCAGAGGGCTGCAGAAGTTTGTTATAGATAATCCTCAGCCATTTATAGTACAGGTAAATCACAGTGGAGCTCAACACCATTACTGCAATTCGATTAATGGACCGTTACCCACAATTACAGCCAAGCATGGTTTTGGAGTAGTAACACCATACATATCACTGATAGGTCAAACAGGATTTTCAGAGGATAGATCGAGAAGCGTTGAAGAACCAATTGCAACAGTTGTTACAAAAAATGAGCATTGCTTAATTGCTCCAACACTTATCCAGTATCATACAGAAACATCAGATCAGCCAAGAGGTCAGGCAGTAGATAAACCAATAAATACCCTTGATGCTTCACCGAGATACGGACTTGTTAGTGCTTTTATATCAAAGTATTACGGCGGTAATTATGAGGGATTCGGAAGTGCACTCGATGAACCGGTACATACAGTAACATCAAAAGATCACAATGCAGTTATCACAACATTTATTACTCAGATGAATAAAACGCCTATAGGTCAGGATGTTAATAAACCACTCAATACAGTTACAGCAGGAGCAAACCATTTCGGGGAAGTCAGAGCATTTCTTATAAAGTATTATGGACAGGGAACTGGGCAGGAGATAACGGAACCGCTGGACACTATACCAACACATGACAGATTTGGATTAGTGACAATAAACGGAATTGATTATCAGATTGCTGATATAGGGCTGAGAATGTTAGAACCACATGAGTTATTTGCAGCTCAGGGTTTCCCGGAGGATTATATTATTGACAAAGACTATACCGGGAAACCTTATCCGAAAACGGCACAGGTAGCAAGGTGTGGTAATGCGGTACCTCCTCCATTTGCTGAAGCATTAACAAAGGCGAATATACCTGAACATTGTTTGAAAGAAAAAGTAAGTTAGTACGCAATATAGCGGTTATCCGAGAAAAAAACTGATAGGCGAAAGCGGAAAGAGAGGGGTTATATGTCAGCCATAGGCAAAAAGAATTTTAAGTATACAGGTACAGACTACAACGAATATGAGGTTACCGTTTGGGAGAATGAGAATCCTGAAACAGCAGCAGAAAAATATGAGGTAACCATTAGCTGCTTTGAAGAAATGGAAGAAATAACATTCAATTCCGTTTCTGATATCAAAAAGACCATTAACAGACTTCAAAAAGCAATTGAATTCATTAAAGCCAATAAGTGATAAACCGAGAAAGGGTGAGGATGAATGCCAAAATACATAGTTGAGTGTCAAACACTTGTAAGATTAGAGATTGAAGCTGATACAAAAGAGCTAGCAGAACAAATCGCACCATATAGTCTTAATGAAAAATGTTTATATTATACAGATAGTTTTGACTGGTGCATATCAGCACATGAGCAAAGGAGTGAGGGCGTTGAATAAAATTCAAAGGATTCTGTCTAATAAAACAAAAGATATGATTCGGGATTACCCCAATTGGTCTTATAAATGTATGAGGAAATGGTTAAGACGTAGTTGGTTGGTCAGAAGGTTAGAGAGAGGTTGGTGAGGGCGTTGAGAGAGATTAAGTTTAGAGGTAAGCGGAAAGACAACGGCGAGTGGGTGTATGGTGACTTGCTAAACTGTGAGGATGGGTCGAAAAAGATCGTAAACAGTGATGATTTTTACGAAGTAATCCCCGAAACAGTCGGACAATACACCGGACTGCATGACAAAAACGGTATTGAGGTATTTGAAGGCGATATAGTCCAAACTATTAAAATGAAATCTATTGTTAGGTTTGGAGAGTTTACACCAGCAGTTTTAAAGGAATGGTGTGAGGAACAGGGAGTAACAGAAAGTGTAAAAATGGTTGGGTTTTACTGTGAAGGCATTGACAGCAAAGTTAAAGGAACGGAATTCTTTTTACCAGTTCATGTTCCTTGTGCATTTACTGTAATTGGCAACATATACGACAACCCCGAGCTGCTAAAGGAGGGTGAGTGAGTTGGATTATAAAGAAGCATGGGAAGAACTCAAAGATATGCTGAAAATTGCTGACTTTGAACTACATAAAATGGCTACCAACAATAAAAATGTAAGGTTACAAGGCAAACATGAAGGTGTGCAGTTGGCGCTAACCTATATGGATGAACTTGAGAGGATGGTGTGAGGGATGAAAATAGGAATAGTTGGAGGACCAAGTAACTTTCAAACTCTCAGAAGAATTATACATGAAAAAGGCATTGACATTATGGAAAGTGTAGAAAAGGCAAGGTATCCCAAATGTGAAAGTTGCGATTACTGTGGTAAATATCCAGATCACTGTGTATGCGAATTTGATGGAAACAATTTCGTCATGGCTGACGATCAAGGAGACTGCGAAAATCACAGCAGTTTGAATCAGTAAATTAGTCAATTGCGACGGAAAGGGTATGCCATGAAAAGTAATAAAGTAAAAAGGTTATATTGTCCTGATTGTGGAAAATGGACTTGGACAAGATTTGATAACGGAGTTTGCGAACCAAGAAATTGTGCTCATGTTCCTCTGGTCAGTAAACTATGTCAGACATGTTGGGAAAAAGAAAACAAATAAGTGTCGCAATTTGAATATGTAGAGAAATGTCGCAAATAAACGAAAGGAGCTTGTATATGAGTATTTTTACAAACCTTACAGTCCTTGCGGATAAGGATTATACATATGATGTTGAAAGAGTACATTATAGTTCACCTT
>JAEZIV010000425.1 GCA_023436515.1 Bacillota bacterium | reverse complement strand
ATCTCCAGCAGTATAATGAGTAAAAAGCTGGCCTCAGGTGCAGATAGAATTGTATTGGATGTAAAAACCGGAAGCGGAGCGTTCATGAAAACCTTTGAGGATTCTGTCAAGCTTGCTCAGGCTATGGTTAAGATAGGTGAAAATACCGGAAGACAGACAGTTGCTGTTGTTACCGATATGGATATTCCCCTTGGAAGGGCAGTTGGTAACTCCATGGAGATTATTGAAGCAATTGAAACCTTAAAAAATAGAGGCCCAAAAGACTTGACGGAGGTATCCTTTGAACTGGCGGCTCGAATGCTTGAACTAAGCGGAAAGGGAAGTACAGATAAGTGCAGGGAGTTGGTACGTCAGTCGGTTCAAAACGGAAGTGCCCTACAAAAATTTGCTCAAATGGTAGAGAAGCAAGGTGGCAGCAAGGCTGTTCTGGATGATTACAGCCTGTTTGCCCAGGTTGATTACAGGTTTGATTTTATTGCCGAGGGTGAAGGCTTTATTCAATCAATGAAAACTGATCTTATAGGTGTTGCAGCTCTTGAGTTGGGAGCTGGTAGAGAAACAAAGGAAAGCACTATTGATTACGGTGCAGGCATTTACTTTCATAAGAAGACAGGAGACAGGGTTGGAAAAGGGGAAGTTATTGCTACCCTCTATACAAATAGAGAGAAGAAGCTTCAGGAAGCTCTGAAGCTTTTAAAAGAAGCTATTGTGTTAAGTTCTGTTCAACCGGAAGCAAAACCTTTAATTCTGGCGTATATCGACAGTAAAGGTGTAACTTTGCGGTAAACCTTAAAAAGAAAATTGCAGTTTACCAGAATATACCTTTGTGTTCCTGCATAACAATTAACTAGGACATATATACTCGTGAGTAGTTAATAATTGGAGGGACCTTAGTGAAAAGAAAGTTGTTCGTAGTATACATTTTGATTATAGCAATCCTGCTCATGCCTATGGCAGTATTTGCAGATTTGGATGAAGCTGCTGTTGAGGCATCAGCAAAATATGATGATATTACAGTCAGTAAACTAATTGCTAAAACCAATGTTTTAGATCTAAAAGCAAAATCAGCTATACTTATGGATGCAGCTTCGGGAAAAATTCTAACTGAGAAGAACAGTCATGAAAAGCTGGCAATTGCCAGTGTAACAAAGGTAATGTCCATGCTCTTAATAATGGAAGCCGTTGATTCGGGAAAGCTATCCTTTGACGATAAGGTTGAGGTCTCTGATAATGCTGCCGGAATGGGAGGCTCACAGGCTTACCTAGAGGCAGGTGAGCAGTTTACTGTTACAGAAATGCTGAAGGCTCTGGCAATTCACTCCTCAAATGATGTGACAGTTGCCCTTGCAGAAAAGGTAAGTGGAAGCGAAGAAACCTTTGTTGCAGATATGAACAGAAAAGCCGCTGAGTTGGGTATGAAGGACACCCAGTTCTTGGATTGTACAGGACTAAATGATGATGGATATAGTTCAGCACATGACATAGCTATCATGTCTCGTGAACTGATAACAAAGCACCCTAATATTCTTAAGTTTACAGGCACCTGGCAGGATACCTTCAGAGGTGGAACCTTTAAGCTTGACAATACAAACAAGCTTATACGATTTTATGCAAATACAGATGGATTAAAAACAGGCTTTACTAATAAGGCGGGCTTTAACCTATCAGCTACCACAAAAAGAAATAATCTCAGACTTATTTCTGTAGTGCTTGGAGAGCCGGATTCAAACACAAGATTTGCCGAAGCCAGAAAATTGCTTGATTACGGTTTTGCAAACTATGAAAGGGTTAGTCTTGACAAAAAGGGCGAGCTGGTAGGAAATATAGCGGTCAAGAAGGGCACAAAGCTGCAGGTTACCGCTGCTTATGGAAGTGATACCAGTGTATTGGTAACCAAAGGTGAGAAGGGTAAAATTGAAAAGGAAGTTAAGCTTGTACCGGAATTAACAGCACCAATACTTAAGGGTCAAAAAGTAGGAGAAATACTATACAAGATTGACAGTGTTGAGGTTGGCCGCTATGAACTGGTTGCTAATGAAAATGTAAAAAGAGTGACCTTTTCAAAGTTACTTGCCAAACTGATTGTAAGATGGTTCAGTGTTGGGAGAGCGTAAAGCTCTCCTTTTTTTGTGGCAACGTGGGCGCTTTTTATAAAAGAATAACCCTTATTAAGAAACCGTAAACAACATTAACAATTGGTGATAGTATCCTTCCTAGAACTCCGCTTATGGCAAGCAGTATGAAGATGAACATACCATACTGCTCAAGGAGGTTGAAGAAGCGATAGCGCCAGGTATTAAATATATTTGAAATAACATGATAGCCATCAAACATTGGAAAGGGTATCATATTCAAAACAAAAAGGACAACATTCATACTTGCTGCAACACCTATCATACTATAGATACTATTCCACAGAGCTTCATTCTGTGTAAAGGCTCCTGAAATGAGAAAAACTTTCATTATAAAAAGAAAAACAACTGCAATTATTAAATTTATAAAAGGTCCAGCTATCGAAACAAGAATGTCATCTCTTCTGGGTTTTTTGTAGTATCTGGGACTGGTCATAACAGGTTTGGCCCAGCCGAAGCCTGCAATGAGCATACAGATAAAGCCGATTATATCAATATGGGATCTTGGGTCAAGAGTAATCCTTCCCTGTGAACGAGGAGTAGGGTCTCCCAACAGGTCTGCCATTTTTGCATGGGCAAATTCATGAAAAACAAAGCCTAAAAGCAAACCGGGTATCCTTATCAACATATCTATAAAATCAAAATTACCAAACATAATCTCCTCCAAACCTTTCGCAATATAAAGCCTTCTCTGTGTCAGCTTATTAATTTCTGTTATTCTCTGATAATTTATTTTACGGTAAGCCGATAAAAAAGTCTACCGGTTTAATATTATTGTAATTATTGCTCCTTTTATGATAATATAAATTGGTTGGAAACTGCTAGAATATTATCATAAATTGCGTATTTAACGCTTATGGAGATGAAATGGAAAGCTCTCTTACAAAAGCATGCACATTAAAACTAGATAACTTTGAGGGTCCCTTTGATTTACTTTTTCATTTATTTGAAAAGAATCAGGTGGATATATATGATATCCCTATAAATGCTATTACCGATCAATACCTCGACTATTTGTATGCCATGCAGCAGCTGGATCTGGAGGTCGCAAGCGAATTCCTTGTAATGGCGTCAACACTTTTACATATAAAATCAAAAATGCTTTTACCCGATAAGAAGGAACAGAAGGAAGAAGATCTTGATCCCAGGGAGGAACTGGTCAGGCGGCTTATTGAGTATAAACGCTACAAGGAATTTACAAAGGAGCTAAAGGAGTTTGAAAAGAAATGGGATACTGTTGTTTTCAGGCTTCCCGAAGCTTTGAACATCCCGGCACAGGAGGAAATACTTGAGATAGATCCTCAGGTTCTAAGGCAGCAATACCTTGCCATACTTGAAAGAAATAAGAGAAAAATCAATGCCGGAGCAAAAAATATCGTAAAGCTGGTAGAACATGAGAAGGTATCATTGCGAAGCAAAATGAGGGATGTGTTGAAGCAGCTTCTGAATAAAGTGTCATTTAAGTTTTCGGAATTATTTTCACTTAAGTCTAAATCCAAAACTGAGGTAGTGACGGGCTTTATGGCTATTCTTGAGCTCGCTAAAATGAAGAAGGTGAAGATTGTACAAAAGAATCAGTTTTCGGATATACACATAGTAAATAATCCACAATATAGAGAAACTGACGGCTATGACATTTATAATGATATTGACGAGAAGGTGAAGGAGTTTTAGATGGAAATTTATCAAATTGAAAATATTATTGAAAGTCTTATTTTTTCATATGGAGACGCTTTATCCCTTGATAAGATTTGCGATATATTGGAGTTGGACAAAAAGACAGTAAGAAGCCTTATGAAAAATTATATGGATAAGTATAATAGCTCTGATAGAGGGATAATCATTCGTGAAATAAACGATAAGTACCAGATGTGCTCTAATCCGAAGTACTTTGACTATGTGTCAAAGCTGTATCAGATCAGGCAAAAACAAGCGTTATCCCAGGCGGCTTATGAGGTTCTTTCCATAATAGCCTACAATCAGCCTATAACAAAAGCTAAAATAGAGCAAATCAGAGGCGTGAATTCTGACAGTGCAGTAACCAGGCTTCTTGAAAGAAATCTTGTCAAGGAGGCGGGGAAGCTGGATGTACCCGGCAGACCAAGACTTTATGAGACGACGGATGAATTTTTGAAATGCTTCGGCTTTAAGTCTATTCGTGATTTGCCAATGCTGGATATACAGGACTTGAGCGAGTTGAAGCTGGAGGAGTTGATTGTAGAGGACCTAAAGTAGTTTAACTTTTATAGATGCGTATATAACAACAAATAGTTTTATAATGGCTACAATGATTTAAAATCCAAATATATGTCAAAAATAACCAGGAGGTGATATCTCTCTTGGTTATTTTTTTAGTTGTAATGGGAATTTTATTAATAATGGTTATAATGATTTATTTTTCAAAATTGACAGTAGGCTTTAGCTTCAAAATGGACAATTTGGCGTGTTCAGCCTATGTTGTCGTTTATTTGTTTGGAAAAATTCCGGCTAAAAAAATAATGCTCTATCCAACCGATAAAAACAAAAAGAAAAAAGAAAAACCAAAAAAAGTAGTTAAAAAACAAGATTTAAATCAGCTTCGAAAGAGTCTATGGGTACTTCTTAAGCTTTTTTACAATAGTGTTCTTGTTCGGAAATTTATACTTAGAATCAGAGCCGGAACGGGGGATGCTTCTCAGACTGCGCTCCTATATGGGCTTTTATGGAGCTTAACTGCCTTGATACCCGGCAAGCTTCTTAATAATTTTTCGGTAAAAGAAAAAGAAATAAAGATAGAAGCAGACTTTAATCAAAAAGTTTGGAAGACGGATTTTGAGTGCATATTCAGCCTAAAAATTGTAAATATTATATCTATAGTGGGAAAAATAATCAAAATTTTATTAAAAAATAGAAAAGGTGGTGATGCTGGTGTCAGAGCATCCAATAGAAGGTCTAATGACTACAGCCATGCAAAGTATTAAGGAAATGGTGGATGTTAACACTATAGTTGGAGATGCCGTACAGGCCCCTGATGGTACTGTTATAATACCAATATCGAAGGTGAGCTTCGGATTCGCTGCTGGTGGTGGAGACTATGCAGCAGAAGGTGGAACTTCCGAAGAGCAAGGAGCAAAAAAGCTTCCCTTTGCCGGAGGAAGTGGAGCAGGGGTCTCAATAAACCCTGTAGCCTTCATGGTTTGCGGACAGAACCATATCAAGCTCCTTCCTGTAAATGTTAATTCTTCTATTGAAAAGATTCTGGATATGGTTCCAGGTCTGGTAGAAAGAGCAAATG
>JAEZIV010000374.1 GCA_023436515.1 Bacillota bacterium | reverse complement strand
TTGAGTCCTTACATAGAACATTACTGTTCTTTGCATGTATTTGTCACTGTTTACTTTTCAAAGTCCATCTCAAGATATCAATCTTGATTTCATTCCTCAAAAGCACTGTTATTGCTGTGTTTCAAGGTTTATCTGTCTGCTTGTCGCAAACAGCTTATTTATAATAACACGCCGTTTTCTAACTGTCAACATATTTTTAAAAATTTCTTTCAGATTCTTTTGCTGTCTGTAAGATATCTTGTATTATGTCACTCTCAGTAGCGACGGCTTATATATACTAACATAATGTTGTTTTTATTGTCAAGAGGAAACCATCTCTATTAATTTGATTTGAGGCAATTATCCGGAAATAAATCAGAATTAGTCATGGGTTCTCTGAAGTTCTCGGTATTTCTTTACTATCTATATTTAGTTGTATATATTAAGATACACTAAACAAAAAAGATCAGCGATAATCGCCAATCTCAATATTCTTGAATACATTTAACAATAAGTTGATATAACCATAGTGTCCATAGATCCACTTATACTGGTATGAAACAAATCTATTCGGTATAAGTTTAAGACTCTACTCAATACAATATTCCTCGATGCACGTATTCGCTCATTTTAGACTCTTAATGATGGATACCTTGTTTCCACAGTTGTTAAATCTTATTTTTTCACAAAGCTGCTCCACTATAAGCAATCCTCTTCCATGTTCACTATATGCGTTATTGTTCTGTTCAATAATCTCACTTAGCTTTAGCAGGTCATTATGCTTAAAACCACATCCCTCATCCTTTACACTCAGATATAAAAATTCATTGTTAACTATCTTTACAGTAACCTGGGTCCCTTTGCTTTCCTGACATAGGTTACCATGACAGATAGCATTTACAATCAGTTCATTAAGAACAACCTTTAATTCAAATATAGTTTTTTCACTAATACATTGCTGAGACTCAATATTATTCAGTATTGTCTTAATGGTACAAGCAAGGCTTTTAATATCACGATTAATGGTATAAGTTACGGCTTTCACTATTACACCCACCTAGTTTTATAATATTAATAATATTACCCTTGTTTTTATGGTCATAAACATAAGTAAAAATATTATAATAAGGTCCGGAACCGCTCAAGTATCTTCTTTTCCATACGAGAGATATACATTTGTGACACACCGAATTTCTCAGCTATTTGCTTTTGCGTCAGATTTTTTAAGTACCTTAATGTGATAAATTCTCTTTCTATTTCCCCAAAGGCCTTTAGGGCTTTTTCAATAAAATCCCTATTCTCTATTTTTTCATATGTTTTTTCGTCATAGCCTAAGGTATCACTTAGATCAGCCTCATTATCCTGATAGATACTTTGATCGAGAGATTTAATTGAATTTGTGCTGCCGGCTTCTATTATTTCCAGAACAGTTTCTACACTTAAGCCCACACGTTCAGCTATCTCGTCTGCTCTGGGAATTCTTTTTAGCTCCTGAGTCAATTCGTCCCTTGCTTTATTAATCCCCTGCCTTGCCTCATATAACCTTCTCGGTATTTTTATAGTAGAACTCTTATCTCTGAAAAATCTCTTTATTTCACCTAATATGGTTGGTGTAGCAAAACTGACAAATTTAACTCCCTTTTCGGGGCTGAAGCGATCTACGGCCTTAATAAGTGCCATACATGCCACTTGATAAATATCCTCAAAATCAACTCCCCTGTTAATAAATTTACGAGATAGAAATTCTGCTAAACTCATATATTTTGTGACTATGGCATTTCTGAAGAAGACATCCTTGGTGTCAATATACCGCAAAAACAACTCAGCCTCATCCATATTAACTGTATTGTTATTAACTTTTTCCATAGGTTATTCTCCAATCCTTTTGGTCATAACTATGGATTTACTGTCATTACACAGTTCTACAGAATCCATCAGAGCTTGCATTATGTATAGACCGTATTCTTTCTCCAAAGAATCCTTCAGGCAATTCAACGGAGCAATATCGCCTTCAAAGGCAATCCTTAGAACACTTCCATTTATACTAAAGTTTATTCTATACCGAACTGTCTCGTCAGACTCTTTTTCCAAAAGAATGTTGCACACCTCAGATACAGCCACCTTAATATCTTCAACTTCATCGATATTAAAACCCAATCTATTTGCTATGCTTGATGCTGTCAGCCTTGCCGTACTTACGTATTCTCTTCTGGCAGGAATTATTAGCGAAACATTATCATTTGATATAGTATTATCCATATGCGGTCTCCTTTTTTATTATTAAAATAGGTACACATTTAATGTGTACCCATGATTATTAACAGCTAAACTTTTATCACTCTATCTTAAACAATTTATCCAAGCCTGTAATGACAAATAATTTCTTTATATTGTCCTTCAGATTACTTATATATATGTCATTATTTCCCTTCCTTATTTCCTTTAGTGCACCGACCAAAATTCCGAGGCCAGTGCTATCAATATAGGAAAGGTCTTTACAATCCAGATATATATCACCTTTAGTACTATTCACAATTTCATGTAACTCATTCTTAAAGGTCTGACTTGTATAGATATCGATTTCTCCTGACAGTACTATCTGAGTCTTATCTCCTGACACAGCTTTTGTTATTGCGAACTCACTGTTTTCCATGTAATAACCCCCAATCAATATAATCAAATAATCTGACTTGGCTAATAACTGAGCACTTGTTCACTGCACCTGACTTATCATCAAGTCATTACTTGGCAAATAACCTTAATAACTTCATAGCCATGTCATAATTCTTTGGTCCATAACGGATAACCAGTACATTCTCAGGACCAACTATGTTAATGTCTTTAAAAAACTCACTATTAGTTACATCGATACCATACAACCGTGGTTCTTCATCTAAGTATTTCTTCGGTTTCCTCTCGAAATTCTGCAGCTCGGAGGGAGTCTCCCATTCTTCAACAACTCTAAGCTTTAAATTCTGACTCTTTGAGACATCTATTTCGAAATCCCTTGCAACATCATCAAGTGCCATAAATGCTCCATTTGCAGCATAGTTATCAAAAACATATTTATTAACTAAGAATACATCTATATCTGATGCAGCCAAAAGCACCATTGCCTTTTGAGCGTAAGCAACAGATTGGGTGTCATTTACATCACCAGACAGTATAGCAGTATCATAAGCGACTTCTTTTATTTCAGGTATTTCCTTTTTAATCTTTTCAGTAAGGCTTTGCTGTGCGTCGTTGTTGACAAGTCCCAGTAAACCAATTGTTACATCAGGCTTAACTCTGTTAACAAAAGACATCACAGTTATTATGATTAAAACAACAGCAAAGCCAATGCCTAATATATGGTACTTGTGATAATGAAAAAAGTTATCGGCCTTCTTTCTGTCTATTCCGACCTTATCCAATGCCTTATCAGTATAGGTTTCCCTTCTTTCAACCACCGGTTGGTCTACTTCATATCCCATAAGTATTCTATATGCATCGGTTGATTTTTGAAAGTCAGCCTCAGAGTCCTCGTTAAGAGTACCTTCCATTTTCATTATCCTATGTTTTCTCAAAACTACATCATACTTCTTCTCAATTTCTTCTTTGGATGAGGTTTTTGTAACTCCCAATATTTGTTGTGCTTCCTGAACAGTATACTTCAATATATAACCCCTCCTGTAATCATCTATAATAGTCTAGTCTCTTGGCTTCATAGTAGGGAATAGTAATATGTCTCTAATTGATGCAGAGTCAGTGAGCAATATAATAAGTCTGTCAACACCTATACCCAGACCCCCTGTTGGAGGCATACCGTATTCAAGGGCAGTAACAAAATCATCATCCATCATATTTGCTTCTTCATCGCCGGAATCTCTCTTTTTTACCTGATTAACAAATCTTTCCTTTTGATCGATAGGATCATTTAACTCAGAATATGCATTTCCCATCTCTCTACCTGTTATAAAGAACTCAAACCGTTCTGTAAGCTCAGGACAATCGGGTTTTCTCTTAGTTAAGGGTGACACCTCAACCGGGTAGTCATAAATGAAGGTAGGTTGAATCAAATTGCTCTCAACAAATTCCTCAAACATAAGGTTTAAGATTTCACCACGTGTCATACCAGATTTAACATGAACTTTCTTTGCTTGAGCAATTGACTTTGCTTCCTCGTCAGTTGTTATAGTGTCAAAATCTACTCCGGAATATTTTTTTACGGCTTCTATCATGGACAATCTGTTCCATGGTGGCGTGAGATCAATTTCCTGCCCTTGATATGTTATTTTAGTTGTCCCCAGGGTTTCCATAGCAACTGTGGATATCAAGCTCTCTGTCAAGTCCATCATACCCTTGTAATCAGTATATGCTTCATAAACCTCCATCATTGTAAATTCAGGATTATGCTTTACCGACATACCTTCATTTCTAAACATTCTGCCCATCTCATATACTTTTTCCATTCCGCCCACAATAAGTCTCTTAAGATACAGCTCGGGAGCTATTCTCAAGTACATGTCCAGATCCAGAGTATTATGGTGAGTTACAAAGGGTCTTGCAGCTGCTCCTCCGGGAATTGTGTTCAATAAAGGTGTATCTACCTCCAAAAAGCCTCTGTCATCAAGAAACTTTCTTATAGATTTGATTATTTTACTTCTCAGTATAAAGGTGTTCTTAACCTCAGGGTTTACAATCAGATCAACGTACCTCTGTCTGTATCTCAAGTCGGTATCCTTAAGACCATGCCATTTTTCCGGCAAAGGTAGCAAGGATTTAGCCAGAAGGGTAATTTCTTTTACCTTTATAGAAATTTGTCCCATGTGGGTTTTAAATATTTCTCCTTTAACACCTACAATGTCGCCAATATCATACTTCTTAAACATTTCATAGGTCTCGTCTCCAACTTCATCTTTCCTGACATAAAGCTGAATTCTGCCATCTCTGTCCTGCAGATCGCAAAAACCCGCTATACCCATACCTCTTTTTGACATCAGCCTGCCGGCTATTGAGGTTTCTTGTCCCTCAAGAGTATCAAAATTATCAATTATATATTTTGTTGAGTCCTTAACTTCATATCTCACTATTGTAAAAGGATCCTGCCCTTTATCCTGTAAATCCTTCAATTTTGAACGGCGTACTTTGAGTATTTCGCTTAAATCCTCTTCATTTTGATTTGCTTGTATGTTTTCTTCTGACATCTAGTCCTCCAATTATATCGTAAGGTAATTATTATAAAAAACAGTTTACATATATAAAATGTAAACTGTTAGTATAATTATATATTAATTTAGCATAGAGTGGCAACAAATATTGCATTGTAATTTACTACTTTGTAATTTCCAATATCTTAAATTTAATAGAACCATCCGGCACTTGTACTTCCACAACCTCTCCAACCTTATGACCCATCAAAGCTGCTCCAACAGGTGATTCATTGGATATTTTGGACTTGAGTGGATT
>JAEZIV010000362.1 GCA_023436515.1 Bacillota bacterium | reverse complement strand
ATAACATCACTGATTCGCAAGCCTGTATTTAGCCCGAATTTGAATAAAAGACCATACTTCGGGTCCTTTCCGTTTAAATAATAGTATATTTGCTTTATCTTTACTTTGTCGCGTATAGGCTCTACCGTCATTACAATCTCCCCCATTAAAGTATTAAAGTATTTGAAAAAAGCTGTAACTATATGTAGTAAGGCAGAATGTAACTATTATATCATAATATTAATAAAAAGATACATCCAAAAGGATACTCTTATATATAAATACTTACAGCCGTGTTAAACCAAACATAGTAATAGAATATGTTTCAGTAGATCAAATAATGTAACAAAATAATAAATTTGTTACATTGTCCATTTAACTTTTTTACAAAATCTAATTTTTTTTACATCAATGAAAGATTATAACAATTAAATAAAGACAAGGATGTGGACTGATATGCTTAAGGTGTTAGTTGTAGATGATGCGGTTTTTATGAGACAGGCTTTAAGATTAATACTTGAACGTAACGGCTATACAGTGGTGGGAGAGGCGGAAAATGGCAGCGTTGCTGTGAAAAAATATAGGGAACTCTCCCCTGATATTGTCACAATGGATATTACTATGCCCGAGATGGATGGGATTGAAGCTATGAAGACGATAAAGGGAATAAATCCTGAGGGGAAAGTCATAATGATATCAGCGCTGGGGCAGGAAAGCCACATCAGGGAAGCTATAATGTGTGGTGCCGTGGGATTTATTGTGAAGCCATTTAAGGAGGAGAGTATCATAAAAGCACTGAGTAAATATCATGGTATGATGGAAAACCAGTAATATACTTACAAGCTTTCAGTGGGTTTTTAGTATTTGAAACTTATTTCATGAGGTGGCTAATTTGTCAGATTACATTAACCTTGAACCTATGCATGACATGTATGTATTTGAGACGGCTCAGCTTATAGAGCAATTGGAACAAATCATTTTGGACAGTGAAAAGAATAATGGAGTAGAGAGTCAAATAAATGAAATATTTCGTATCATGCACACGATTAAAGGCTCATCGGCAATGATGTGCTTTAATAATCTGTCTGTTCTGGCGCATTCGGTTGAGGATGTTTTTTTTCATTTAAGGGAGAAAAAACCTAAGAATGTCAACTATATTCATCTTACCGACATAATTCTAAAAGTTATTGATTTTATAGGAAATGAGCTGCAAAAAATAAAAAATAGGGAAGAAGCGAAAAGTGATCCGTCAGAAATCACTCAATCACTGTCTGAATTCCTTAACAATGTAAAAACCGATTCGGAGGATATTGAATGCCATATTGCAAATACGCAGTGCATTTCCCCAGATCAGGACAAGCTGCCCGGGCAATATTCATATAAAGCGATAATGACCTTTGAGGATGACTGTGAAATGGAAAGCCTTAGGGCCTTTGGAGTTATTCATATGCTTCAGCAGGTGGCATCAGATATAAGTCACCGTCCTGAAGATTTATCTGACAGTGACAGATGCAATGAAGAAATCCGTTCAACAGGGTTTGAAATTTGCTTTTCCTGCGGTATACCTGAGAAAGAGATAAGGCAACTGCTGGAAGAGACCATGTTTCTTAAGGAGTTAACAATTGAATGTGAGTCTGCTCAAATCAGCAGCATAAGTCCGGAGGAGGCCTCTGTGCTATTGTCCGAAAACTTTGAAAAGCTGCCTGCGAAATTAATTGAAGATATAGAGAACGCTGATAAATCGAGTAACCCGACAAAACACAATTTCATTAGTGTCAATATCATTAAAATGAATAAATTAATGGACGTTGTAGGAGAACTGGTTATTTCAGAAGCAATGGTTACTCAAAATCCGGACTTGAAGGGTCTGGAGCTGGAGAATTTCAGTAAGTCCTCAAGACATTTAAGAAAAATAACCAGAGAACTTCAGGACATAGTTATGGCCATGAGGATGGTTCCACTTTCAGGAACTTTTCAGAGAATGAACAGAATAGTCAGAGATATGAGCAAAAAGCTGAATAAGGAGGTGGAGCTTGAAATAATTGGCGAAGAGACCGAGGTGGATAAAAATATTATCGAACACATATCCGATCCTCTCATTCACTTGCTTCGTAATGCCATAGATCACGGAATTGAATCAAAGGAAGAGAGAATATTAAAAAGTAAGGCTGAAAAGGGAAAAATAATACTAGAAGCCAGAAACTCCGGAGGCGATGTCTGGATAACCTTAAAGGATGATGGAAGAGGACTTGACAGAGAAAAAATACTGAAAAAGGCCATTGAGAATAAATTACTTCAGAAGCCTGCAGATGACATGTCAGATAGAGAAATATACTCGTTAATTATGCTGCCGGGCTTCTCTACAAAAGAAGAGGTTACGGAATTTTCAGGACGTGGAGTTGGAATGGATGTTGTAGTAAAAAATATTGACAAGGTAAGCGGAGCAGTACATATTGACAGTGCCCAGGACCAAGGTTCAACAATATCCATAAAAATACCGCTAACTCTGGCAATAATGGATGGAATGATAGTAAAAGTAGGGAAATCTACCTGTACAATTCCCACAATTTCCATACGGGAGTCCCTTAAGATCAGTAGGGACAATGTGATAATGGATCCGGATAATAATGAAATGGCCTTGATCAGGGGGAACTGTTACCCCGTATTTAGATTACATAATCTGTTAAATACATATACCGACACAGAAATCCTTGAAGAGGGTATCCTGATCTTAGTTGAAAGTGAAGGAGAAAGCGCATGCATTTTTGCAGACCGGCTAATTGGGGAGCAACAGGTAGTAGTTAAGGCATTACCGCAATACATAAAAAAGGTACAAGGCATTTCAGGTTGCACATTGTTGGGTGACGGTAACATCAGCCTGATAATAGATATAGCAAGTCTTATAAATAAAAGTAGTGAAAGGAGACAAGCATGGCTTCAGTAATGGAGGATATTTCGGACTATCAAAATGAGGATACGCAGAAGGGAAGATTTCTCACATTTACCTTGGGAAAGGAGGATTACGGAATTGAAATAGCATATGTCACAGAAATTATCGGAATTCAGCCAATTACGCAAATACCAGAGCTACCTGACTATTTGAAAGGAATCATCAATCTAAGGGGCAAAATAATTCCGGTAATGGATGTAAGGCTTAGGTTCAGGAAGGAACCTTTAGAGTATACAGACAGGACATGCATAATTGTTATAGATATAGATGAAACCTCAATTGGACTGATTGTGGATACGGTATCCGAGGTGGTATCTATAGGGGATGACAACATTATGGCGCCGCCAAGTACAAAAACCGGCTTCAATAACAGATATGTCAAGGGAATCGGAAAAATCGGAAATGAAGTAAAATTGTTACTGGACTGTGAAAGGATTTTAAGTTTGGAGGATTCCGAGATTTTGGGAGACCTGCTGCTGGATTAATATTAAACATAATTCTCTACAGGGAGGCTTTATTATGAGTTGGTTTAAGAATTTGAAAATAGCATCAAAGCTGATTACAGGTTTTATAATTGTTGCTTTTATTGCAGGAATAGTAGGTGTGGTAGGAGTTATAAACATAAAGCAAATAGACGAGCTAGATACAGAAATGTATGAAATAAATACGGTACCAATCAGCGAACTGGCCATGGCTAATGACAAATATCAGAGAACCCGTCAGAATTTACTGGATTTGATCATTAATAAGGATACAACAGCAATGAGTGAAAATCTGACAATGCTAAATCAGTATCGTCAGGAGATGCTGACGTCTTTAGGCAACTTCGAAAAGACCATAGTCAGTGAAGCTATTAGAGCTGAATACAACTCTCTGACTAATACTTTAAACAATGAATTTTGGCCATATGCAGATGAGATAATTGAGCTTGCTTCGAGAAATGAAAACGATGAGGCTCACCAGCTGACAAAGAGTAAGGGAGAGGAACTGGGTAAACTAATTCAGGCAAATCTTGATAACCTTTCAAAGATGAAGGTGGACGATGCCAATAAAAAAAGTGTCACAAACCACACCAAAGCTCAATCTGCCACTTTTATAATGATTGCATTTATAATAACAGCTATGATTCTTGCAGTTGCCTTGGGCTTATACATATCAAGTATAATCAGTAAGCCGATTCATAATTTGGTAGTTGCAGCTGAGGGCTTATCTCTTGGAGATATTGATGTAAGGGTTGAGGCTAATTCAAAGGATGAAATAGGCTTACTTTTACAGGCCTTCTCAAGCATGGTTGATAATATTCGGAATCAAGCCTTAATAGTAGAAAAGATAGCTGCTGGAGACATGACAATAGACGTGCCAATTAGATCTGAAAAGGACTTGTTGGGTAAGAAGCTTAGAGAAATGGTTCAGACCAATAATGAGGTTCTCGGTAATATAAACCTGGCTTCAGAGCAGGTTGCTCTCGGTGCCAGACAGGTATCCTCCTCAAGTCAGATGCTTTCACAGGGTTCAACTGAGCAGGCAAGCTCGGTAGAGGAAATTACTTCATCTATGACTGAGGTGGCCGCACAAACTAAGCTAAATGCTCAAAATGCCAGCATGGCAAATGAACTGGCTCTGTCATCAAAGGAAAACGCAGCAACAGGTAACTCCCAGATGAAGGAGATGGTTAAGGCAATGGCTGAAATCAATGAGTCATCGGCCAATATATCAAAAATAATTAAGGTTATTGATGAGATTGCCTTCCAGACAAACATACTTGCATTGAACGCAGCTGTGGAGGCTGCAAGAGCAGGACAGCACGGAAAGGGCTTTGCTGTAGTGGCTGAGGAAGTTAGAAATCTGGCGGCCAGAAGTGCAAATGCAGCGAAGGAAACAACTGAAATGATAGAAGGCTCAATCAAAAAGGTTGAAATCGGAACAAAAATTGCTAACGATACAGCAGCGGCACTGGATGAAATTGTTAATGGAGTTTCAAAAGCCGCAGAGCTTGTTGGAGATATTGCTGTGGCATCAAATGAACAAGCCACCGGTATATCCCAGATCAATGCGGCTATAGAACAGGTGGCACATGTTGTACAGACAAACTCCACTACTGCAGAGGAGTGTGCTGCTGCAAGTGAAGAACTGTCTGGTCAGGCCGATATGCTTAAGGATTCCATATCCAGATTCAGGTTAAAAAAGACCAAAGCCATATCGTATTCTTCAGGTGATGCAATAACCCCGGAAATGCTTAAGATGCTCGAAGGAATGATGGAAAAAAGAAAATTTAAAGAAAAAACCATAGAACTGGATGAAGTGGCAGCTTCTAATTCCAGGATATCTCTGGAAAATAATGATTATGGCAAGTACTAAGGACTAGCATAATTAAGTGCCAAAGAGGACCGTTCTTCTTTGGCACTTAATTTACATTATGGTGATAGCTTGAAAAGTGAGAAGTAAAGTTAAATGCAAGCATCGATGTTCTTCGCACAGCGAAAGGTCAATATGTGTCTTTTAATACTGGTTGTGTACGCGCTATGCGCACAGATAGGTGATGGTATGAAGCAAATAACAGACAAAGAGTTTTTGAATCTGGTTAACTATGTAAAAAGTAATTTCGGAGTAAACCTAATCCATAAAAGGACACTTGTAGTGGGTAGATTATCAAATTACCTTGAAGAAAATAACTTTTTAAGTTTGACAGATTACCTCAAACACATTATGTCTGATAAATCAGGTAAAGCTGCTACTGAAATGATAAACAGATTGACCACTAATCATACTTACTTTATGAGAGAAAACCGTCATTTTGAGATATTCAAAAATCAGGTGCTGCCTTTTCTTGAAAGGACACATAGTGGGAGCAAGGATTTGAGTATATGGAGTGCTGGGTGTTCATCAGGTGAAGAGCCGTATACTCTGGCAATGATAATTAGTGACTATTTCGGTATAAATAAAAGTAAGTGGGATACAAAGATCCTAGCAACAGATATATCCACTAAGGCGCTGGCAAAGGCTGTTGAGGGAGTATATACTAAGGAGGATATATCTGCACTGCCCGACAATTGGCGAAATAATAACTTTGTCTCTATGAGTGACGGCAGATATAAGATTTGTGAGAAAATCAGCAAGGAAATTATATTCAGAAGATTCAACTTAATGATGGACAGGTTTCCTTTTAAACGGAAGTTTGATGTTATATTCTGTAGAAATGTAATGATATACTTTGACTCCGCTACCAAATGCCAAATAGTAAACAAGTTTTATGAAAGCACCCAGGAGGGAGGCTATCTTTTCATAGGACATTCTGAGTCTTTGAACCGAGAGGAAACAAAGTACAGGTGTATTATGCCGGCAGTTTACAGAAAGTGATCAAAACTCATTACTTTTGTTAATAATGTTAAATCAGTAGTCTTTTTTTTTAATACCCGTCATATATTTTAATGTTAGAGCATTTGCCACCCCCTTTTCAAATAAGCAAAAGGAGACATTTTGCCATGGGTAATAATTTTCAGAGACTATTTTACATATTTAAGAGTATGGATAATGACTTGGGTAACCCTACGGGTTATATTAAGGCTGAAATAAATGGTGAAAAAGCCAGACTTCAGCTCTCCCTCAGTAATTTACCCATAAGGCACGGAGTAAAATATCGGCTTTATGGTATCAATAGGCTGAACAACCGTTTAGCATACACCCTTATAAGTGAGATACCCAATATGAATGGTAGAGCTGATTTAAAGCTTGATACCGACATTTTGGATATTGGTGACAAGCATATGAGCTTTGAAGACATAAATATCCTTGCGGTCATTGCTAAATTACCTGATGGGTATAGTTCTGTTGTCTGTCCCTTGGTGGCTTACAGGAATGGTGAGGTTTCATGGAAGAGAGAGTTTGAGAGCGCTTTAAAAGCTCCGCGGCAGCAGGAAGCAGCAGTAGACACCGGCGAGGGAACTGAAGGTGGTACTGCAGACTATGATGAAACCCATATGGTCAATTTAGACAAAAAACCTGAGGAAAGAAGAATAATAACCAATGAGGAGCTTGAAGCAGAGGAGCTTATAGAGGAAACAGCCGGTGATCTGTCCGATCTTATTGAGGTTCAGGTTGACAGAGCCTCCGATGGGACTGAGGACGGCGCTGTCAATAACTCGGATAGCCCTTCTGATGCTGGAGTTTCAAGAGAGGAAGGACAAAAATCAATAAATGATATGAGCTCTGTTGAAGTTAATGAGAGTAACACCGGTGTTAAAGGCTTTGATGGAAGGAAGAGCAGTTCTGCTGATATAAGAGCAGGCCTCCGCAAAACGGGAGAGAACTTCATGGAAAGGCTGAAAGCTGAAGACCAGCAGTTGAAAGGCTTAAAGGGAAATCAGGACTCGGACGTCAAAAGCCATTTAGAATCTGAGGGCAAGGGAGCCGGAGAGGCTGAAACGGGACTGCAGGTTGAAGGTAGGAGGGTTACTGGTAGCGACGAAATTACCAGCAAGCTTGAGTCGACCCTGACAAGCCTGTATAATCAGGAGATGGAAAGTATCGGCTTACATTCTGAAAATGACATAATAGGCTCAGCCGAAAGAAATTTTATGGAATTATCCTCTATAAACACCGATGGTGATAGGGTCAATAATGAGCTGGATATAGATTTATTGAAAGAGGAGCTGGATAAGAGCTTCGAGCCGTGCAATCCCTTTAGCACCAGAAGTAAGAGATTTAAATGGTGGAAAATCAATAGTCCCGGATACCTAAACAATATATTATTCAGGAATAATGTAAAAACTTATTTGCTGTTTAATCCCAAGGTGATGCTTGCTCATTACAAATATAGATACATTATTTTCGGTATACGGTTTGACAAGTTTTCTGGAAGAGAACGGCTTGTTTGCGGAGTCCCCGGAGTTTACAGCATTGATGAAAACCCTTTTGGCAGCATAGGAAGCTGGGTTCAGCTAGAGGGATATAAACCGAAATATGGTGCTTTCGGATACTGGATAATTCTAATAGATCCCAGAACAGGTAAACTCATAAAAATAAAGTAATTTATTGTCGTTTAAAATTTCCTCAAAAGGGTATATAATAAAAATTGGTATAAAAATATTTTTGTTATGTATTGGAGGAATATTATGGCAGCAATACAGTGGAGAGAAAGTTACGCAATAGGTATAAAAGAAATTGATGATCAGCACAAAAAGCTATTTGATGCTGTGGATAAGCTCTTTGCAGCATGCAGTCAGGGAAAGGGCAAGGAGGAAGTTGGCAACACTCTTAAATTTCTTGAAGATTATACTATAATCCATTTTACCGATGAACAGCAGCTGCATCTCAAATATAATTATCCCGAGAGGATAAACCACAAAAATATCCACGATAATTTTATGAAGAATTTTGAGAAGCTAAAAGAGGAGTTCGAGGAAAAAGGAGCAGGCGTCCTTTTTGTATCAACTGTAAATAAGCTATTCCTGGACTGGCTTATTAAGCATATCGGCAGTATGGACAAGGCTTTTGCAGCTTACGTAAAAGAGCAGAATAAATAATTATTTGCCGAATTATTAATTAATATAGTATAATAAAGGGTAATTATTGAAGATTGGGGTTTACCCATTCCTAGCGAGATTGAAGGAGCTGATTACCTTGACCTCAAAGAATAAGGTTACCATCCGTATAGCCGGCAAGGACTATACTCTTATTGGTATAGAGTCCGATGAGTATATTCAGAAGGTTGGACTTTATATTGATAAAAAAATGAATGAAATATTGATGCGCAACAATAGGCTCAGTACCTCGCTTGCAGCTGTACTCACCGCCATAAATGTGGCAGATGATTTTTTTAAAACCAGAGAGGCGGAGTTATCTCTCAGGAAAGAAAAAGAAGCAGTAGCTGACGAACTTGAGAGACTCAAAAAAGAGAACCTTCAGCTGAAGGAAGAAAATAGTGGGTTAGCCTCCAGGGCCAATACCCTCCAACTTGAGCTTGCCAAAAGGGAAGCTGAGCTAGGGGAGGTCAGGAATTCAATTGACAAGGGTGCGAGACCCATTGTACAAAAAGCCTTAAGCGGATACGATATGTGATTTATACAAGCTTGCACAGCCGAGGGAATAACTCCCCCGGCTTTTTGTTTTGCGCCAATTCAGGGCGCTTTACTGCCATACGGCTAAAAGGTATAATATATTCAAATAGCAGCAACTGATATAATAGGCGTGATAAACTGAAAGGTTGCGGTAATAATGAAACTAGTATTTATATTTATTGATGGGATAGGAATAGGTGAGAAGGACAGCCTTGTAAATCCGATATATGCTGCACCCCAAAGGATACTTGCCCGACTGATGGAGGAGGCCAGGTTTACTGCAGATGCAACTCTGGGAGTACCGGGGTTGCCCCAGAGTGCAACGGGACAGACTGCTATTTTTACCGGGATTAATGCTCCAGCTCTTCTTAAGCGGCACCTGAGCGGACAACCTACAATTACGCTTAAAAGGGCTATCAATAGGGTGAATCTTTTCGGTGAATTGAGAAAGCTGAAGCTGTCTGTCACAAGTGCCAATGTTTATAGAGATGAGTACCTTGAGAATATGCTGGATGAGAAGGACCGCAGGAACCGGCCCTCAGTAACCTCGGTAATGGGTATGGCTGAAGCAGTGAGCTTCAGAACAGTTAAGGATTTTCGAAACAATGACGGAGTATATCATGATATAACAGGTGAGAGACTAAAGGAAGCGGGATATGATGTGGAAGAGATTACCCCGGAGCAAGCAGCGGTTAATCTGTATAGGCTGAGCAGAAGATATGATTTTACATTATATGAGCATTTT
>JAEZIV010000317.1 GCA_023436515.1 Bacillota bacterium | reverse complement strand
TCATTATACTTCCCTTTTTAGAGGTCAGAACCTGCACGCCCTGAGAAGCTCTTGTTGTTTTTGCATTGATACCTTCGGTATTGAATACCAGAAGCTTTTTAATGCTGCTGGTGGCAGCCAATTCAATATCCTCCGAAATGAACATCATTCTGACCAAAGGCACGCCGTCATAATATGCATTTGCAAGCTTTTTCCTGTTTGTTTTTGTAGCATAGCTGGACATCTCAATCTTCGAAGCCTTGCCGTTTTCATAGAAGAAAAGCATAAAGCCTTCGTAATTATCGGTTGCAGTTGCATATATTATTTTCTCATCACTATCCAGTCCCAGAAGATTTGTCAGATATTCTCCAAGACTGCTTGCTTTACAGTCAGGTATGTCGTAAATTCTGGTCTTGTACACATTACACCTGTTAGAGAACAGAAGCAGCTCGGCCTTATTGTGGGTATCTATCTCCTGAACAATTGAATCATCATCCTTTAGCTTATGTTCAGGATTTGCCCTCAAGGACACCAATGCAATCTTCTTTAAATAGTTATGATCTGTAAGGAATATTTTCAGATTGTAATCCTCTATCAGATGCTCTGTAGTGATTTCCTCAATATGCTCCTCATGTATGATCTCAGTCCGTCTAGGCTGTCCGTACTTTTTTGCTATTTCCTTAAGCTGCTTCTGAATAACCTTCTTGATCTTGCTTTCATTTCCGTAAAGCTCCTTCAACTCAGCGATCTCCCTTATCAGGTCATCTATTTCGCTCACTCTGTTTAATATATATTCTTTATTAAGGTTTCTGAGTTTAATTTCAGCTATGAAATCTGCCTGAATCTCGTCAATCTCAAAGCCATTCATCAAGTTTGGTATTACCAAGGCTTCCTGCTCGGTACCTCTAATTATTGCTATGGCCTTATCAATATCCATTAATATCTTCTTTAAACCCATCAACAAATGCAGCTTATCACTCTTCTTATCTATGTCAAACAAAGTTTGTCTTTTGATACAATCAATTCTAAAGGTCAGCCATTCGTTGAGAATGGTTCTTACCCCCATAACCCTAGGTCTTCCGTTTATAAGAATATTGAAATTGCAGTTGAAGCTGTCCTGTAATGGAGTTAGCTTGAAAAGCTTATTCATCAAAGCATCAGGATCAGTATTTTTTCTTACATCAAGTGTAAGCTTAAGACCGCTTAAGTCTGTTTCGTCTCTGACATCAGTTATTTCTTTAATTTTACCCGCCTTTATAAGGTCAATTATCTGATCCATAATGGCTTCTGAGGTGGTTGTATACGGAATTTCCAGGATTTCTATGCAGCTGTTGGCCTTATCAAACTTATATTTGCCACGAACCTTAAAGCTTCCCTTTCCATTTTCATATATGCTCCTAATTTCCTTTTCAGAGTAGATCAGCTGTCCTCCCGAGGAAAAATCAGGTGCCTTTAGATAATCCTCCAGCGTAACCTCCTGATTGTCAATTAAGGCCGAGGTAGCCTCACATATCTCCTGAAGATTAAAGCTGCATATATTGCTGGCCATCCCGACTGCAATACCCTGATTGGCATTTACAAGTATGTTGGGATATGTGGTTGGCAAAAGTACAGGTTCCTTTGTTGTGCTATCATAATTATCAATAAAATCTACAGTATTTTTATCTATATCCTTGAATATTTCTTCACATAGCTTATCAAGCTTTGCCTCGGTATAACGGGGTGCAGCAAATTTCATATCTCTCGAATATTGTTTCCCGAAGTTACCCTTGGAATCAACGAAAGGGTGAAGCAGCGCATTATTGCCTCTTGTAAGCCTTACCATAGTTTCATATATTGCCATATCTCCATGGGGATTGAGCTTCATGGTCTGCCCCACAATATTAGATGATTTGGTCTTTGCTCCTGTAAGAAGGCCCATTTTATACATTGTATAGAGTAATTTCCTGTGTGATGGCTTAAACCCGTCGATTTCAGGTATTGCTCTGGATACAATAACGCTCATGACGTATGGCATATAGTTGGTTTCTAATGTTGATACTATATCCTGTTCAACATGATTTTTGTGACTCATTTTTTCCTCCGTCTTAAAAACTGCAATATAATGCTTCTCTGAGTAAATACATAAATGCTTAACTTACATCGATCAAATCCAGATATTTGTTCCCATTTTCCTCAATATAAAGTTTTCTCCCCGGTAAATTATCTCCCAAAAGAACATCAAACATCTGAGCAGTTTCTTCCACATCTGCCGGCATAACCTTAATCAGCCTGCGGGTCTCCGGATTCATGGTAGTAAGCCACATCATGTCGGGTTCATTTTCACCAAGTCCCTTGGAACGCTGTATTGTGTACTTCTTACCTTCAAGCTTGGCCAATATACTAGCCTTTTCCTTTTCAGAATATGCAAAGTAGCTTTTACCCTTACAGGTAATTTCAAATAGTGGTGACTCTGCTATGAACACCTTCCCTTCCGTAAGAAGAGTTGGTACTAATCTGTAAAGCATAGTAAGAATCATAGCTCTGATATGAAAGCCGTCTACATCTGCATCTGTGCAGATTATTACCTTGTTCCACCTGAGATTATCCATATCGAAGGTGTTAAGGTCCTTATTGTGCTTGGATTTTATCTCTACCCCACAACCAAGTACCTTTAATAGGTCAACAATTATTTCACTCTTAAATATACTGTCGTACTCTGCCTTCAAGCAGTTAAGTATTTTACCTCTTACAGGCATTATTGCCTGGAACTCGGCATCCCTTCCCAGCTTGCAGGCACCAAGAGCCGAATCACCTTCCACTATATATATCTCTCTTTTATTGAGATCCTTGGTTCTGCAGTCAACAAACTTTTTAACCCTGTTGGAGATATCAATACTTCCGCTCAGCTTTTTCTTTATGTTAATTCTGGTCTTCTCGGCAGTTTCTCTACTGCGTTTGTTAACAAGAATCTGTTCAATTATTTTATCGCTCTCAACCTTATTTTCTATGAAATATATCTCAAGCTGCTGCTTGAGGAAATCCGTCATGGCTTCCTGAATAAACTTGTTTGTTATAGATTTCTTTGTTTGGTTTTCGTAGCTTGTGACTGTTGAGAATGAGTTGACAACAAGTATAAGGCTGTCCTCAATATCAGTAAAGGTTATCTTTGCCTCATCCTTTGTATATTTGCCTCTGGCCTTAATACATTTGTCTATTTCATATACAAGAGCACTCTTTACAGCCTTGTCAGGAGCACCTCCATACTCAAGAAAACTCGAATTATGATAATACTCCAGTAGATTGGTATGATTATTAAAGCATAAAGCAATCTGCATCTTTACTTTATATTCCGGCTTATCTTCTCTGTCACGTCCCCTTGTGGCTGTTTCAAAAAATTGAATGTCTGTAAAACCGTTTTCCTTATTAATTTCCTTTATGTAATCTACAATACCGTCTTGGTAGCAATACACAAAGGTTTCACCTGACGCTTCATCCTTCAGTATAAAGCGAAGTCCTGCATTTACCACGGCCTGCTTCTTCAATACTGTCTGAAAAAACTCCAGTGGTATATTTATATCAGTAAAAACCTGTATGTCAGGCTTCCATTTTTGTATAGTAGTGGTTTGTTCATACTTACATTTTTCCTTGCTCAATCCACCAACATTTTCGCCCTTCTCAAAGTGGAGCTGATACTTGTGGCCATCTCTGAAAACAGTAACATCAAAATACTCGGAGCTGTACTGTGTTGCACAGGCTCCAAGGCCGTTTAAACCAAGGCTGTATTCATAATTTTCACCGGAGTTATTCTGATATTTTCCGCCGGCGTATAGCTCACAGTACACTAGCTCCCAGTTATAGCGCTCTTCCTTGTTATTATAATCCACAGGAAGTCCTCTTCCCCAATCCTGTATCATTATAGAATGATCAGTAAACCTGGTTACCTCTATAACATTGCCATGGCCTTCGCGAGCTTCATCAATTGAATTGGACAGGATTTCAAAGAAAGAATGCTGACAACCATCCAGACCATCAGATCCAAATATAACGCCCGGACGCAGCCTTACTCTGTCTGCACCCTTTAGGGATGATATACTCTCATTTCCATATTGAGTCTTTCTGGTATCTTTTGTCATTAGTAACTCCTCCGTTTATTGTTGTTACCTAAACATTATTTATCAAACTAGTGTTCTCTGTCAAGCTATTTTGCTTTTATGAGAGCTATTTGCCTATATATTGCTGTCATAGCAGGAAAAAGTATGACAATCCCGGTAAGTTATATTATAATAAAAATTATTATTACGAGCCGGAGGATAACCTATGAAATTAAGAATTACCCGTAAGGATTTAGAGGAATTGACTCTCGAACAGAAGCAGAATCTTTGCGATCTTTGGATCCCCCATATTTACGATACAGCGGTTGCAACAGTATGTGTGGATGCTGCTGAAGACAGATATGAACAGATTGTTTATGCTATTGGTGGTATAAAATTATTAAAACATCCTGATATGCTCCTTTATGATTTAAAATTTAAGCCCGACGAGACATTTAAATCTGCCGAGGAAGACGCTTACTCAGATGGCGTTTCAGAGGACGCAGCTGGTCCCGCCAATACCACAGAAGCTGAAAATGCAGATTTAGCAGATGAAGTGGATTTTGATTTTGATGAGGATTTCTCTTTTGAGTTTCAACGGCCAGAATCTTATAACAAGAAGGACTGTTTGCCCTTGCTGGATATTGGTCAGATGATTGATATTCTTGAGAGAAAGAATTTTGGTAATAATGACTTTTACTTATCCGCCGCAACCCACGAACATTTTATTGAAATGGGCAAAAGCGACTTTACCACAAACAGCTATAGCAATGAAAATGATAACTCCTGTGAGCTTTGCGATATTTTGTGGGAGTCTTTAAAAGCTGTATTGTAAGTAACTGGTTTTACTATCTAGTACTTCTTACTAAAAATAGCAGGATATAAAAAGGGATTAAGCTACATTTCGATGCTTAATCCCTTTATTGTATTAGTTCTCGTCGGCAGTTATATTACCTACTCCCGTACTAAGTATTATGTCCGAACCTCCACCATTTATATCACCTTTGAAATGAGATTTACTATCTTTTGATATAGTAATAAAGCTACCACTCAAGTTGCCCAGTCCAGTAGAAGCGTCAAGAGTCATCTTGGAATCAGCAGGCACTCTGAAGTCCACATTCCCCATACCTGTAGATGCCTTGAAATTATCGACCTCGATTACATCACCAATAAAATCAACATTTCCGGCACCTGTGTTAAGCTCGCAATCTTCCTTTGCTGAAGAATCCTTTATGGTTATATTACCGGCACCTGTGCTTATTTTGAACCTAGCCATCATGGAGTTTATATCAACATTTCCGGCACCTGTACTTGCTTCAACCTTTTCAGCCTTCCCCTCAACTAAAATATTACCGGCACCTGTTGAAAGATTTACTTCCTTTATGCTATCAGGTAATTCTATGTCATAGTTGATGGTTACCTGATATGTTTTATAATTATCCTTCTGCCAATCCCAGAAGCTCTTACCCTCGCTGGTTTTGACTGCCAGTTCAACTTTGCCGCTCTTGTCTTCAACAGATATTATCATGTTTTCAAGAATTTTTTTCTTAGTTTCCTCCGAAGCGCCTCTTACTTTTTTGTCTGCTATGACAACTATTTCAGATGAACCGCCCTCTTTAATATCAATATTTCCTGCCCCGGTAGAAACCACAAGCTCATCACCCTTCAATCCATCTTGAGTTATTTCCTGACGCTCGGTAGTCTGAGGCCCCACTGCATTGAAGATGTCACTGTGTTCCTTTTTTGTACTGCCCGAATTAAAAAATTCATACTCTTTTCCGTTAATTCTGACCCCACAGCCTGAAGCAGCTACAAGCATCATAAAAACGAGTGATAATGTAATTATTGTAAAATATCTCTTTTTCAAATATCTCAACTCCCATTTTAAATGTATATTTTTATATACGTTGTAATCTTTCAAAATGTCTTAAAAATGGGATATTTATTTATTTAATTATAAAACTAAGTCTTCACCAAAATATTTTACAAGATGCTTTCCGATTATCTTCCATACCAAATAAATCAAAACAGTTTGAACTGGCAGGAATACGGCACATTTTATCAGTCTTGCCGCCAGTATGGCATATGCTCCGTTTTGAGTAAGTATTATCAGCCATATAGTGTTAAGTACCAAAGAGCAGACTAAAATAACCGTCAACACTGCCATAAAGGTTCTTGGAATAGTTATCTTCTTTTTATAAAGAAATACACCATAAATGATTCCGGATAAAAAGGCACTGAAGGTGAAGCCCGGGAAGTAGGCTCCTTTTGGGAATAGGAGCATTCCAAGAACATCCGCAACAGCTGCACCTGTCCCTGCCATTACCGGCCCGAATAAAACAGCTGAAATAGCTATGGGAATGAACTCAAAGGAAATCCTTACTATTGCATTTTCTATAGAAAAAAATCTGGTTAAGATAACCTCAAGGGCGATGAACAGCCCTAATAAAAGAATATTTCTGACTTTGATGTGCATTAGGCACTACCTCCTATATTGTGAGTGCATTTTTCTTTTCAGCAATATGTAAAATCAGGTTAGTTAAAGGAACAAAAAACATACCTGAGAATAAATGCTTATAAAATAAAAATGCCTCATTTTTGTGTCCCATCTCGTTACAGCGTAAAAACACTGTGGAAAGCCACATAAAAGAGGTACCTCTTTTTTGTGACAGCGGAATGCGAAATCTGCACCGCAAACACCTAAAGGATTTTAAAATCATTATGATTGAAAATCACTATGATTGTAAATCATTTCCATGCTTTTCGTCCGACAGGCAACTTCCCGTCCTATCGGCACTTAACGCGCAAAAATCTACTCTGCCAGTTTTTCTGGGGTCAATATATAAGTATTATGTATTGACTTCTATAATTTTAATTTAGTTTAAGATAATAATCAAGCATTACTTGAAAAATTTTACTATAGATACTTTTTAATTACAGGCACCAAAATTTTGTCAAGTGTTCTTGTCCCTTTGACATTCAAATGATTACTGTCATAGAACATGTCATTGGTAAAAACCATGTCCTTAACATTAGTATTGAAATCAATATATTCAACCTTAAGCTCTTCTGTTAGTTCCTCCATAAAAGCATTCGACTCATCATAATCCTTCAATAAATCCAGGGTGGGTTTAGGCATGGGAGCTGTAACAACAAGTACTGGAATATCATTTTCCTTGCACAGACTAATTGTTTTTCTCATATATTCAAGCTGCTTGTCATTCCAGCTAAAGCTTTTTCCAGCCTTTTTAAAGGGATTAGTAACATATAGCTTATTCATGGTTGCCACTTTATTGCTTCCGAAGTATCCGTCTGTATAGTATGTAAAGTCTTCATATGCAATATTGTTCACTTCAGTAGTATTGTTTACAATATTACCCTTAAGTATATTTCTCATTGCAGGCTTTAATCCATCCCTGTATTTATACATTTTGGATATGGACTGAACAAAGAAGGAGGAAAAATCCTTCTCTTCAATGAGCTCAGGCAGCATCTCCATCTTAGTATCAATACCCCTTATATAATCATATACAAAATAAGAAGGTGTCAAATTATCTGATGTTCCGAACAATCTCAAGTACGCCTCATATACCAGAACCTTTGGCTTCTGATATTTCAAAGCTTCCTTGAGAGCAAAGTAGCCTACTACAGGAGTCTGCCCTGAACTTGAAAGGTTAAAGGCACTAATACCAATTTCCTTGCTAAAATACTCTGAGTCAAATGCGAATCTTGCATGGGAGGAACCCAAAAACATTACATCTATAGTATTGTCTCCATGAGAGTAGAAATCCTTCCACATTAGTTCATGCATATTAGGTTTACTGAAGTATTTATAGTAATATAGTACTCCACCAACCGATACATCAAGTAATTTAAATATCATTATAAAAATTAACACCTTTACAAAAAAGGTCATGGTCTTCTTACTTGTAGGCTCCATATCAAAATCTCCTGAACTTAACATTGCGCTATAATTCTACTATTATAGTATATTTATGTCAAGAAACTCACCTCATAGTCTGCATTGAAAAATCCGAAACGATACTGTTTATTGAAAAAGCCCCATGAACAAAACTATTCATAGGGCCTGTGAGCAAAATTGCATAATGACGATAAATTATTTTGTATTTGATGGGGTTGCCGTAGCAGTAGCTGTACCTGTTGTAGCACCCGGAGTAGTAGTGCTTTTTCCAGGTGAAACTGTCGCTGTTCCAACAGATGGTGTTGCCAGACCGGGTGATACAGTAGCGGAACCTGGTGATTGGGTTGCAAGCCCTGGTGTTGTGCCAGATGTTGCACCAGGAGTAGACATTGGTGCAGTTACAGTAGATGTTGCTGCTCCCGGCTCATTTTTTTTAGCACAGGCACCCATACTAAAAACAAGTGCAATTAGTAGAAATACTGTTAATAATTTTTTCATTTTTTAAATAATTCCTCCTTATAGCATTAGAGATAATATCGTTTATGCAGTTATTATTAGTAAAATTTCTAATTATATACAGTTTTTCCACATTTAATTTTTCTTTTATTTCATGCTAAAAACAATAAGCTGAACTTTCCCCCCGTTATTAAGAGGACGATCACAATAAACCTTAATGCTTCCATAAGCCGCGGCTGTTCCAATATTAATATCTGATACTTTCTTGGCAGTTATATTCTCTGAATAATCCTTTACATATAATGTAACATCTGGGTTGAACATATACACCCACTCATTCATTTTTATTCTCTTGCTGTCAATAGCCTGAACATACCAGCCCTGCCCATCTGGATTGGAAATCTGATTGAAGGAGCTTACTTTGTTATTGTACATTTTCATATTGAATACCGAGCCTACTACTGCCCCAGGTACCTCAGTCTTAGTGGAATAAACATATGAATCTGAACCCGATACCAGGTTGTAAGTGTACACTGTAGATTTTTTTCCGTCAGGAATAGTTATTTTTTGAACTACATAATTTTTAAACTGTTGGTTAAGTACATCGCTGGTAAGAATAATATTTACATCTCCGAATTCACCTGTTGTGCCCAAATATTGAACCTTACCGACCGGGAGTGTTCCGTTAGGCAAATCTGTCCATTTTAGAATACTGACAGATGAATCTGTGTAGTTAAATATCTTTACATTGTCAGTGACATAACTATGCTCTATTTTTTTCTCGTATATATCAATATCAACACTTCTTGAAGTTATATAGCCTAGGTTCAATAATGCCACCGTCGTATCTGAAGTCAATGAGTATTTTACAAGCTTCCATTTGTATTGATTGGGGTCCTCATTTACCCTATAGGCTTTTGTTGTTCCATCTACATGCATTAAATCAACCTTATAATACACCTTACCATAATCAGCTGCTGACTTTGATACCTCAGTATATGTATTAACAACAAATGCGTAATCCTCAACATCTGAATTATCAGAGTAATAAGCTTCAACCACTTTATTGTCATAGCCCATAAGTAGTGTTACAGAATCACCAACATTGAAGGACCCAGTGGATGAATTAAACTTATTGATCCTTGCATAATCGCCCAATTCATAATCAACACCATTGATCTGTACCTTTTTTGGTGAGTACTTATTGGGTAGAATACTTGTTACCTCACCTTCAATTCTATTGTCAATAACCAGATAGAACATTAATTTGCCCAGTTTATTATATACCTCATAAACTATATCCTTGTCTTTTATGTCACTGAGGGATATAGTCTCTCCTACAACCTTCGTTGAAGGTGAAGCTAAATTGTTTACGGTATCTCTTAATATTGGTATTCCTGCCTGAAAGCTTATATTTCCAAGCTTATTGCTAGAAGGTTTAAAATCAAGGGCAACCTCCGGCTTACTGTATACCCATTCGGTTGCATTATCTAGCAGCCCTGCTGAGTCCAAAAGTGTTTGATCGGCCTCCTGAGCGTTTGTTTTCTTTATACTAGTATTAAGTGTTCTATTAATCACTATTAAGGCGTTTTTCAGTGTTACTGTACTATTTGCTGTTAGGTTGACTCCTGTTGTTATTCCCATACTTTTTGCCTTATCAACATATCCCTTTGGCCATGCCCCTGTAATATCCTTTGAAGTATAACCCAATGCCATAACTGCTGCAGTACATAGCTGACCGAAATTTACTGCTGCCTTGGGCTTAAACTTTCCATCTGCATAAGCAGATAGATAGCCTAGCTTAGCGGCTGCATTTATATATCCACAGTATTCTGAACCTGCCGAAACATCCTGAAAGGTGCTTGAAGCTTCCATTGATTGAGCCAATTCATAATTGCCTGTAGCATTTATAATTATTTTGGCGAATAACTCCCTTGTTATATTTCCACTGCTGCTTACATCCTTGTCATCAATAATTCCTAACAATTTAAGCCTGGCAACTACGTCATTATAATCCTCCTGACTCTGTGTTGCGGCAAAAGTAGCAGTTGTCGTCAATATAAGTGCCAGGATCAGGATCACTGATAATAGCTTTTTGAATTTCATTACTAAACTCCTCCTATTCTAATTTGCGTAATTGTTTATTCGAACCTTAGGGCCTCTATGGGATTTAATCTGGCTGCCTTATAAGCCGGGAACATACCAAATACAATACCTACGCCTAAAGATATTCCAAAAGAAAGCATTATCCAGAAGGGAGAATATACCGGTGTAGTTATATTAAAGCCTCCGATAATAAATCTGATGCAGAATAGCCCTGTCAAGATACCAATAACTCCTCCAATTCCGGTTATCATAATGGCTTCAATAAGGAACTGAACCATTATATTCTTTCGTTTTGCACCAATGGCCTTTCTGATGCCGATTTCTCTTGTCCTCTCAGTAACAGAAACCAGCATAATATTCATTATTCCAATACCTCCCACTACCAGCGATATGGCGGCTATTCCGCCTAATACAATCATTAATGTGTCAGTAATTGTATTTAGGGTGGAAAGAATCTGAGCCTGATTCATTACGTTAAAGGAATTTGAATCACCATATATTTCTGTTAGATAGGCTTTTATTTTTTCCATTGCTAAATCTACAGTTGAAGCATCAACAGCCTGAACCGAAAAGCTCCGTATAGCTCCACTCCTGCTTAATCTTTGTGCCACAGTAACAGGGATTATCACCTGATCATCATCGGAGGAATCCTGACTTCCGCTAATTTCCTGCAGTAAGCCCACAACCTTGAATATCTGCCCATTAATCTTGATTTGCTGGCCAATGGGATTTTGTCCTTTAAACAAATCGTTAGCAACTGTTGTCCCAAGCACGGCGGTTTTTAACATATACTCATTATCAAAGGATAAAATAAACCTTCCTGCCTGAACATGTCTTCCTTTGATGTACTCATATTCCTCACTGGTACCAATAACGCTTGTAGTTCTGCTTAAGGTGCCTGCTTTAAGAGTCATATTACTGCTGGCAACTGGTGCAACCATGCTTATTTCATTGCTGTTTTCTTCAGAGAAGGCTTTAAGCTGATCATATGTAACATTTCTATTACTGCCTCTTCCGGTTATATTTATTGATATCAGATTACTTCCTAAACCCTCAATGGAATCGGTAATGCTCTTGGTACTTCCCTGTGCAAAAGCAACAGCTGTAATAACTGAACCCACTCCGATGATTACTCCCAGCATCGTAAGTAATGCACGAACCTTGTTGCTGGCGATACTTTTCAGCGCCATTTTAAAGGCTTGAAAAAAACCCATCTATACCGCCTCCTTATCTTCTGTTACCATTCCGTCCTGAATTCGCACAGTTCTGCCTGCCTGGGCTGCAACATTATTATCATGTGTTATCAGTACTATTGTATTTCCATTTTCATGTAAGCTATGTAAGGTTTTCAGGACATCAGCACCAGATTTGGTGTCTAGATTACCTGTAGGCTCATCAGCCAGTATTAAAGGGGGGTTACTCACAAGAGCTCTGGCGATAGCAACTCTTTGCTGCTGTCCCCCTGACAACTCATTGGGTGTATGGTGGAGTCTATCTCCCAGTCCCACCATGTCCAAAGCCTCAATACATCTCCTCAGCCTTTCCTTGTGACTGACACCTTGATATATAAGAGGCAGCTCAACATTCTCAACTGCAGATAACTTTTTTAAGAGATTAAAGCCTTGAAAAATAAATCCGATTTTTTTATTTCTAATTTCAGCCAATTGATTGTCATTTAGCTTACTTACCTCATGCCCGTCAAGATAGTAGCTTCCAGAGGTGGGTACATCAAGGCAGCCCAGCATATTCATCAGCGTTGATTTTCCCGAGCCCGACGGGCCTACGATGGCAACAAATTCGTGGCGTGAAATGTGCAGAGAGACATTATTAAGTGCATATATTAAGTTTTCACCCATCTCATATACCTTACACATATTCGATATCTTTATCATGCTAATCCTCCATATTTCATCGCCGGTTCTGGTTGTTTGAGTTATTCCTGTTATTTTGTTGGGAAGGCATATTCCCACCAGGGAATGAACCACCAGGCATTGCACCACCGGGCATTGAGCCACCGAAGCTTCTCATACTGCCTCCCAGGCCCCCTATACTAAAGCCCCCCTGATTATCTTGATTACTACTTCCCGTTGAATTTGTTACAAGTGGCGGAAGTACAACCAAATCTCCCTCGGTTAGACCACTCTTTATTTCAACATACGTATCATTATTTATACCAAGCTCAACTTCCTTCAAGACCGTTCCTGAATAATATTCCTGATTTGCTGTAAAGGCTACCGGCATCTGTCTCCTATCCGAGGTATCTGCTCCATTTTTATTGGATTGGCTTGGCATACTACTATTTTGCTCAGCTTCTCCAGTACGTTGGCTTCCACCTCCGAACTGTCCCCGCTGTCTGCCTGAAGTCCCAGTATCCGCTCTATCATTGCTGCCATTTGGAGACCTTTTGTTATCGGCTGGCATGTTGCTTGAAGTATCATTACCAATAACTCTAACAAATGCCTTGTCTCCCATTTTTGTAATAGCCTCCAGAGGAACCACAAGTACATCCTCAGCCTTACTTAGAATAATGCTTCCATTGGCATTCATACCTGCCAGTAAGTTTTCAGTTTCATTTATTTTGATTTTAACGTCATAGGTTGCAACTCCATTGCTGGAGGAACCTTCCATAGCCTTATATATTACCTTACCACTCAGGGGCTTTAAGCTTGTTTCCTCCAGAGCATCAATGGTAATTGAAACCTCCTGCCCCAAATTTACCTTTGAAATGTCAAGCTCATCTACAGATATGGTAAACTGCATTTGGTTATAATCTTTGATACTAATAAGTACACTACCGGACTTAACGCTGTCCCCTGCCACAGCCGTGTCCCCCATTACGGTTCCATTTATGGGTGAATATATTTTATAGTCCTCCAACTGTTTCTTAGCAGCCTCCAACTGATTTTGAAGGTCTTGGAC